>JAFXPL010000072.1 GCA_017527945.1 Bacteroidales bacterium
GCCGTGACGAAGACGTTCGTGGTGAAGAGATAATCTCGCGAATCTTACGTAAATTCTTTATGACAATTGCAAAGGGAGTCCGGAAAGGGCTCCCTTTTTTGGTTTCAGGTTTCAGGTTTCAAGGTTCAAGGTTCATAGTTCAAGGTTCAAAGAGCCAACAGCTAAAAGCCAACAGCCAAAAGCCCAAACTCAGCAGAAGGAGGCTTTCCCGAGAGCTAAACTTCCTAATCTCACTAATCTCACTAATCTCACTAATCTCACTTTTCACAAAAAATCGTATTTTTGCCGCTCGAACCAAAACATATAGAAATATGTCACATAAAATACTGGTAGCCACGGGCGGCGGCGACTGTCCGGGACTGAATGCGGTGATCCGCGGCATTGTGAAACGAGCAGCCCTGGAAGGGGATGAGTGGAAAGTCTATGGTTGCGTTGAGTCGTTCAACGGGATATTGAAAGACGACGTGGAGATTATGGAACTGACCGAGAGCAGGGTCTCCGGTCTGCATGTGAAGGGCGGCACCATCATCAAGACCACCAATAAAGGCGGTCCCTTCCATTTCCCGGTGCGGCAGCCCGACGGCACATGGAAGACGGAAGACCGTTCGCAACTCATGAAGAAGCGTTTCGAGAACATGGGCTTCGACGCCATCATCAACATCGGCGGCGACGGCTCGCAACGCATCTCTTTGGACCTCCTCAACATCGGCATCCCCGTGGTGGGCGTGCCCAAGACCAATGACAACGACTTGTCGAGCACGGACTTCACGTTCGGATTCCAGACGGCGGTGCAAATCGCCACAGAGGCTTTCGACAAGTTGGTGACGACGGCAGAGAGCCACAACCGGGTCTTCATCATGGAGGTGATGGGCCGCGACGCGGGCTGGATAGCCCTGCACGCCGCCATTGCCGGCGGCGCGGATGTCTGCATCATCCCTGAAATCCCCTACCATCCCGAGGCTATCGCCAAAAAAATCGAGACACGGTACAAGAACGGCATGGGTTTCTGCAACATCGTGATTGCCGAGGGCGCGAAACGGGTCGGCGGCGGTGTCGTCGGCAAGGCACCCACGGCGGTCGGCGACCAGCACATCAAGCTCGGCGGGGTTGGAGACGTGTTGAGACAGGAACTCCTCGACCTCGGCATAGAGCATGACATCCGCGTGACGGTGCTCGGACACCTGCAGCGCGGCGGCACTCCCGTGGCCTACGACCGCATCCTCGCCACCGAGTTCGGCGTCAAAGCCTTCGAGCTCGTCAAGGAAAAGAAATACGGCAACCTCGTGGTCTATCGTAACAATAGTATTTCATACGCGCCATTAGAAGAGGCCGTCAAGGAACCGCATCTCGTGAAGCCGGACGATTTCCTCGTGCACACAGCACGAAGCGTCGGCATGGCCTTCGGCGACGAGATCAGTTAGTAGTTAGCAGTTAGCAGTTAATAGTTGGTAGTTGTGACGAAAGGCTCCAATTCCCTTTCTTTAAGAATGGGTGCCCGCAGGGCGAGGTGGTAATATAAAACATCAGAATTCCTTGTGAATAGAAAAGAATATCAGAGTAGTAGTATTTGTTCAACATTATTTTTATGAGAAAAATTGTTTTGTTCTTTGTTGTGATTGTCATGATAGTTATGTCAGGTTGCCAAAGACATCCAAAGGATGAGTGCGAAGATATCCTCACCCATGTATGGCTTCTGCCCAAAACTCTCAACCAGTATCTGCCATACGAGGTTGGTCAGCACCTGACTTTTACCAATGAAATGCCTGACGAGCTTGGAGACACCGTGATTTATGAAATAGTTGACGTTCGATTACTGGAATATGATTCTGCGTACGTCACCTCATCATACAATCCTTGTTACCCAACAGGACTATTACCCGATTATAATGTAAGGTTGATTCGCATCTCTGAACAAACGGGAGACAAAACCCCAAAACAGATATTATTGTTGTTTAGCGGGAGTGCCGGAGGCTCAAATGGTCAAGTGGTGAATGTGGAATTTGGAATGTTGTCTGATTTCGAGAATCATCAGAGTGGCCTGAATTCAAAGAATTATCAAGGCAATGTCTCGGAAATGGGGGATACCATACGGTTGGATCAATATGGTGATCCATACGTGGATTATGCCGAAATACATAAGGATAAAGGATTGGTCGGTTTCTCGAGCCATCGTGATGGTATCGTATCCTGGATGTTGTTAGAGTAAACAGGGAAGATTCTAAAAAGTTGTCTCAATGCCAATGTCAATAACCAATGTCAATAACCAATAACCCATAACCAATAACCATTAATAAATGAAAAAGATCGTAGTCCTTTCCGGCGCGGGCATCTCTGCGGAGAGCGGTATCAGTACCTTCCGCGACAGCGACGGCCTTTGGGAAAACCATAATGTGGAAGATGTGGCCACCATTGACGGGTGGTACCGCAACCCGCAGTTGGTCATCGACTTCTACAACGAGCGGCGCAGCCAGTTGGAGCATTGCGAGCCCAACGACGCGCACAAGTTAGTCGCGAAGTTGGAGGAGCAGTACGACGTGACGGTGGTCACGCAGAACGTCGATAACCTGCACGAGCGCGGCGGGTCGTCGAAGATCATCCACCTGCACGGCGAGCTCACCAAGGCCTGCAACGAACGCAAGACGGAAGTCTTCGACATCGGCTACAAGCCCATGAAGTACGGCGAGCGCGCCAAGGACGGCTCCCTGCTGCGCCCCTTCATCGTCTGGTTCGGCGAGGCCGTTCCATTGCTCGATGCCGCCGCCCGCGAGGTGGAACAATGCGACATCCTCATCATCGTCGGCACCTCCTTAGCCGTCTATCCCGCCGCAGGACTGCTCTACTACGCCCCCGCAAACGCGGAGATCTACGTCATCGACCCCAAGCAGCCAGGCAGCATCTCCCGCCGCGTGACCTACATCACCGAGAAGGCCACCATAGGCATGCAACAACTCTACGAACAACTCACCACCAACAGCTAAGAACCTCTTTCCAAAAAAGGCTGAAAGCCCGACCTATGTCAACCCAGGGTGAGCGAAGCGAGCCCTGGGACAAAAAACAACGAATATGAAGAACGTAACAAAAATCATCCTAATGCTGATCATGGCCGCAGCGGCCATCGGATTCACCTCCTGCGAGAACTACCCGGAGGGGGCACCGAGCTTCTACTCCAGCGAGTACCGCATCGTGGGCTCCTGGCAAGTGTCGCACACCTACCTCAACGGCGTGGAAATCGACTCCACCGAACACATCGCCTACGCGCCCAGAACCTACTACAACATCTACGCCGACCATGTGATGGAACTGATGGCCATGTATGACGGCCAAGTCAGGGAGTCGTCGTTCGCCACATGGGTGATACGTCCCAAGGAGAAGACCGTGGAGTTCAACTTCACCTTCTTCGACGAGCAATACCACTTCACCGCCGATGTGAAACGCCTCGCCAAAAAGGAGTTCTTCTTCGAGTTCGACGACGAAAACGGCGACCACTGGCGCTTAGAGCTTTTCTCGCGATCGAATTTCTGACGAGTTGACTTGGACGAGTGACTTAGACAAGTGACTTAGACAAGTGACTTGGACGAATGACTTTAACGAATAACTTTGACCACTATTCCCTAAATGAGTGACATTGTACCGCATATAAACATCCCTGACGAGAAGTCCGAGGGGGAAGGGAAACGGGGAGTCGCGCGGGGCATCCTGCTGATTGTCGCCGCGGTCGTGGCCGTCATCCTGCTGCTCTGGGGGGTCAACGTGCGCCGCGACCGCCAACAGGCTGCCGCGCAGGCACAAACCGCTCGGTCAGGGAGCGACTCGCCGGCGGTCTCGCGACAAGGCAGTCCGCTCGTTCAGTTCACCACCGGCGACGTGACCGTCAGCCACCGGTGGTCACTTTTCGCAGGCACCCACCCGGCAGTCACTTTCCGATGCCGGCTCTCCCCCACTCTGCCTAAGACCGAATACGTCATGCTCCGCTACCGCACCCTGGCTTCCGACACCTGGCACAGCGTCGAAGCCAAACCGCGCCGCGGCGAGGAATACCGCATCACCCTGCGCGACCTCCACCGCGACATGCACTACGAATGCTTCTTCCTCGCCTACGGAAAAGACACCGTCACCCTCAGCGACTTCGTCACCTTCAGCACCACCGAGGAACGTTAGCTGTTGGCTGTTAGCTGTTAGCTGTTGGCTGTTAGCTGTTGGCTGTTGGCAATTAGCTGTTGGCTGTTAGCTGTTGGCTGTTGGCTGTTAGCTGTTGGCAATTAGCTTCTAAACTCCTAAACCCCTAAACTCCTAAACCCCTAAACTCCTAAAACCCTAAACTCCTAACCCATTAACCCATTAACCCACTAAACCACTAAACTCCTAAACCACTAAACTCCTAAACCACTAAACTCCTAAACCTCTAAACTCCTAAACCACTAAACTCCTAACCCACTAACCCACTAACCCATTGAACATCCAAATCACATACCGAAGAGTCCGGGGCTTGCGGATGCGGGTGGTGAGCAACGGGGATTTGCACATCTCCGCTCCCTACCGGACACCGAAAAGCGAGATTGACCGGTTCATCCGCGACAACGAGGAGTGGATCCGGACGGCACTGCGGAGGCAGCTGAACGCCAACCGCCAGCGGGCGAATTTCTACGGACAACTACCGCTGAACAGCCGCGAAGAGTTCGACACGGCGGTGCAACGGTTGGACGCGCTCATCCGCCCCATGCTGCAAAGGCACACCGCCGCCATGGGGGTGCAGCCGAAACGGATCACCTACCAGCCCACCATATCGCGCTGGGGAGCTTGCAACAAAGCCACCGGCGAAATCAAGTTCAGCCTCTACCTGCTCCTTCTGCCCGACTGGTGCGTGGAGCACGTGGTGGTACACGAGCTGGCGCACCTCATCGAGGCCAACCACGGCCCTCGGTTCCACGCCCTGCTGGTCCAACACTTTCCCCGCTGGAAGGAGGCTCGCAAGACCACGCGGGAACTGGTAAGGGCCGAGCGTTAGCAACCAACGGGCCAACATCCTCCGCCCTCATTCCCTCAAAAAGAATCATCCCTCCTCCCAACAAAAAAAAATGTATTTTTGCGGATTGTATTGTAATCTGAAAAAAACAGGACATTATGGATAATTTCATCGTCTCGGCAAGAAAATACCGTCCCGCGACCTTTCGATCCGTGGTGGGGCAGGATTCCATCACCTCGACCCTCAAGAACGCCATCCGCAACAACCAGGTGGCGCAAGCATTCCTCTTCTGCGGACCGCGCGGCGTGGGCAAGACCACCTGCGCCCGCATCTTCGCCAAAGCTCTGAACTGCCAGAACTTGACCGACGATTTCGAACCGTGCAACACCTGCGAGTCGTGCCAGGCCTTCAACAATTCGGCCTCCTTCAGCGTGTTCGAGCTCGATGCCGCCTCCAACAGCGGCGTGGAGGACATGCGGAACCTGGTGAACGAGGTGCGCATCCCGCCGCAAGGGGTCCGATACAAAGTCTATATCATCGACGAGGTGCACATGCTCTCCGGCTCGGCCTTCAACGCCTTCCTCAAGACGCTGGAGGAGCCCCCCGCCTACGCCAAGTTCATCATGGCCACCACCGAGAAGCACAAAATTATCCCCACCATCTTGTCGCGCTGCCAAGTATTTGATTTTAAGCGTATTAACGACAACGACATCGTAAAACACCTCCAGTACGTGGCCCAGCAGGAAGGGGTGACGGCCGAGGAGGATGCCCTGCGCGTGGTAGCCACCAAAGCCGACGGCGCCCTGCGCGACGCACTCTCCATCTTCGACCAGCTCGTCAGCTTCTCCGGCAAAAACATCACCTACAAGGAAGCCATCGACAACCTCAACGTCCTGGATGTGGACAACTACTTCCAAATCATGGACATCGTGTTCAGCGAGGACGTCTCCGGCGCCCTGATCCTCTTGGACGACATCCTGGCCAAAGGCTTTGACGGCCAGAACTTCATCTCCGGTCTCGCCGCGCACATCCGCAACCTCCTGCTGGCGCAGGCCCCCGGCACCGTGCAGCTGCTGCAAATGTCTGACAGCATCAAACAACGCTTGCAGACACAGGCGCAGAAAGCCGATCGGATGCTGCTCACCCGTTCCTTGGAATTAGCCAACCAATGTGACTTTAACTACAAAATGTCCAACAACAAGCGGCTTTCAGTCGAGTTGTGCCTGATGCAGATCAACGCCAACTACGTCTATAAGCTGCGCAATGCGAGGCAATCGCAGGAGCGTAAATAACCCGGAAGGCGAAGGTTCCGCCGCAGGAGATTCGACAGCTCGTATCGCCCCTGCAGAACCCCAAATCTCGAACAAGGGCTTGCAGTTCTCTGGCTTCACGCCCATCCAACCGCTTCCCTCCATCAAGGAGACAACCACGCAGACCCTGCAAATCCTCCAACAGACACAGGAGGCTGCTGCGGCTGCGACACCCACCGTGCCCGCCGCAACGACGGAGACACCGCCCCCCGAACCCGTGCAACCGCAAGACGGCGACTTTGCCGCGCAAACCGACACGGAAACGGCATCCACACCTGTCACCACCGCCGACACCGCCGCTCCGACACCGCCCGAAGAGACAGAAGAGACCGCGACAGAAAGCTTCGAGGATTGCTGGCACAACATGGTCGATGCCATCTTCCTGAAAAAACCCGCGTTCTACCACCAGATGCGCGACTACCTGCCCCGCTTCGAGAACGAAATCATCTATATAGAAGTGGAAAACGACTTCCAGAAAAACCAGCTGGAGATGAGCAAACGCGCCATGCTGGAATACTGGCGCGAGCATTTCCGCCTGAACGTCAACGAGATGGAATTCGTCATCCATGAACATGAAAAGAAAAAGGTGATCTACACCAGCGAGGACAAAGTGAACAACATGCTGGAGCAGAACCCCGAACTACGCAACTTCCTGCAAGTGCTGAATTTCAGAATCAAGGATTAGGTCAGTCGGTTGATGGGCGTGACGGATATTATATGAAAATATTGTAAAACAACATGTATATGAAAAAAGGGATACTTTTCATGATGATGACCGCAATGGTTATTGCAGGAAACGCACAGGCGTGGCTGAACCGCGCCGCCATCGACGGACGGGTTGACAGCGTCCGGAACGCCTTCAACCTTCCGGAGGAATACACCGGCCAAGGCGTGATTATCGGCGTCACCGACTGGGGCTTCGACTACACGCACCCGGTCTTCTACGACACCTCCATGACCCGCTACCGCGTGCTGCGGGCATGGGACCAGTTCAAGACCTCCGGTCCGGCGCCAGAAGGCTACGACTACGGCACCGAATACATCGGGCAGGAGGCGCTCTTAGCCGCCCGCTGCGACACCAGCAACGTATATGACTACGCCTACCACGGCACGCACTGCGCGGGCATCGCCGGCGGCGCGGGCGCGGGCACCATCTACCGTGGTGTAGCGGTCGATGCGGAATTCCTGTTTGTCAGTGTCGGCCTCCTGGACGATCATGTCATCGATGCCTGGCGCTGGATGTATGACGTGGCGCAAGAGGAAGGCAAACGCCTTGTAATCAGTTCCAGTTGGGGCCTTTACTACCTCGACAACATGGATGGCACCGGCCCTTTGGCGGAAGAGATGCAGCGACTGACCGACCTCGGGGTGGTTTTCGCGGTCAGCGCGGGCAACAACGGCGACGTGAACTCCCACATGATGCACACTTTCACCCAACAAGACACCATCCGCACGCACTTTGCCATTCCGCACTCTTCCATCGGTTCAACCATCACCATGATGGGCGAAGTAAACACACCGTTCTCTTTTTCGCTCTTTGTCATGGATAATTCCTTCAACATTCTCGCCGAGACCCCATTCTACAGCACGACTCATCACCAGGACATAGAATCCGAACTGGTTGTTGGCTCAGACACCATCAGTTATTGGGCTGTGATAGATGCGACAAACCCGTACAACCAAAAGCCGGAAGTGGATCTTATGGTCGCCAAAGAAAGCAATTACAAATTTGGCCTTGCGGTGGCTGCGGAAAGCGGTGAATTCCATGCCTGGAACATGGCTCTTATAGAGAGCAACTATGGCAATTGGGGCGGCGATTTCCTCCGTCCGTCTTCTCATCCCGACTGGATTGCGGGCGATAATTTGTATAACATCAGCACGCCTGGCAATATTGACTGCGCCATCACGGTGGCAGCGCACACCTCGCGCTACCAGGCTCCCTCGGGCAACTGGATAGGTGGACCGATCGCCTCGTTCTCCAGCTACGGCCCCGGCTTCGGGCAAGCTACCAAGCCCGACCTCTCCGCCCCCGGCCGCAACATCGTCTCCGCACTGTCCAGCTACACGAACACCTACACGGGCCTCGCAACTCATTCCATCCAGTTCAACGACAGGACCTACAAGTTCGTGGCCCTGTCGGGCACATCGATGTCCTGCCCGTTCGTGGCAGGCGTGGCTGCGCTGATACTGCAGGCCAACCCGAACCTTTCGGCAGCGCAGGTGAAGGACATCCTGCTGCAAACGGCCTACAACGACCAATATACGGAGACGTCCGGCGAGATCCGCTTCGGCCACGGCAAGGTCAACGCCTACCAAGCTGTGCTCCGCGCCCTTGCCACCACGGGAGTGGACCAATTCGCGCACCCGGCCGAACCGCTCTTCACCGTCTATCCGAACCCCGCCTCCAGCCAGTGCTACGTGACGGCCAACACCGACAGTCCCTCGGCAAACTGCCAAATCATCGACCTCTCCGGCCGCACCGTGCTGCAGACCTCCCTCACCTCTGGCGTTAACAGCTTGAATCTTAGCCATCTCACACCAGGCTGCTATATAATGCGGATTACGGACCACCAAACCGTCGTCACGAAAAAGCTGGTCATCACGCACTGATGGCCGGCCAAGGCCTCCCGCCGCATCTTCATGACCTTAAAACCGAACGAACAATGAAAAAGACCATTTTCCTCACCGGCGCGACCGGCAACATGGGCTGGGCAGGGCTGCAGGAGCTGCTCCGCCACCCCGACCAGTATGACGTGACCATTTTGGCGCGGAAGAGTCACAAAAACGAAAAGAAGCTGGCCCCGATAGCCGACAGAATCCGCATCGTGTGGGGCGACTTGATGCGCTACGAGGACGTGCTGCGCGGCGTCACCGGGGCCGACATCGTGCTGCACGTGGGCGGCATGGTCTCCCCGAAGGCCGACTACTACCCCGAGAAGACGCTGAAGGTCAACGTGACCGCCGCCAAGAACGTGGTCAGGGCCATCCTCGCGCAGACCAACGCCGACGATGTCAAGGCTGTCTATATCGGGTCGGTTGCGCAGACCTCCGACCGGCAAGCGCCCCTCCACTGGGGACGCACCGGCGACCCCGTGTGCGCCAGCGAGTTCGACTGCTACGGCGTGAGCAAAATCATCGCCGAACGCGTCTTCGCCGACTCGGGCATCAAACACTGGGTCAGCCTGCGACAGTCGGGCATCCTCTACCCCGGCATCCTCAAGAACTTCGACCCCATCATGTTCCACGTGCCCATCCACGGCTGCTTGGAGTGGGCCACCATCGAGGACTCCGGCCGCCTGCTCGAACGCATCTGCCGCGACGAAGTGCCCGACGAGTTCTGGAACCGCTTCTACAACATCAGTAGCGGCCCCGAGTACCGCATGACCAACTACGACTTCGAGCGGCGCATCCTCCAGGCCGTGCATTGCCCGCCACCCGAAAAGGTATTCAATACCAACTGGTTCGCACTCAAGAATTTCCATGGTCATTACTATTTGGATGCCGACGTATTGGAGGAGTTTCTCCACTTCCGCGCCAACATCCCGTTAGACGACTACTTCCGGCAGATGAGCGACACACTCCCCGGTTTTTTCAAACTCGCCAAAATAGTGCCTCCGTTCGTCATCAAAACGGCACTGCGAGGGCTGGCCAACAAGAAGACCTACGGCACACAGTACTGGATCAAGCACAACGACGAAAAACGCATCCGCGCCTACTACGGCAGCCTGGAGCAATACCGCGCCATCCCCGACTGGAAAGACTGGGACCTCTCGGACCTCCCCGGGCGTGAGCAGGCCGTACACATCGACCACGGCTATGACGAATCAATCCCGTTGGAGAAACTGACTGTCAGCGACTTGCAAAAGGCAGCAACGTTCCGTGGCGGGAAGCTGGTTTCCACCGAATACAACGGCGACCCAGCCGAGAAGCTGACCTGGCAGTGCCACGACGGACACACGTTCGAGGCCTCCCCGAGACTGGTTCTCGAAGGCGGCCACTGGTGCCCCGAATGCCTGCCGCCGGAATGGAACTACGCGGACCAGGCCAAACACAACCCGTTTCTGGCACAAGTGACAGGGAAGTGAGGTTCAAAGTTCAAGGTTCAAAGTTCTAAGCTCTAAGTTCTAAGCTCTAAGCTCCAAGCTCTAAGCTCTAAGCTCAAAACAACTCATCGCGCGGATAATTTAGGGGAAATTTGAAAAAAGAGCGGGCTGATATGGCTTTTTTCCGAAGGAAACGAATTGTTCATTTCTACACAACGCTTTTTCTATCAAACAGTTGTATGTGGAAAATAAAAAATGGGAACGGCGGCAGGGGTTAGCAAAAAAATGCTACCTTTGCGCGCTAATTTTGGAATTTAATAATGTATAACTAAAATAAAAGGAATTTATGGCAGCAATTGGCTCAATTCGAAAGCACGGCGTGCTTCTATTGGTAATCATCGGCTTAGCCCTGTTAGCATTCATTTTGGGTGACCTTTCTAACGTAACCCGCACATTCTCAAACAAGTATGTGGTGGCCAAAGTCAATGGCAAGAAGATGGATCAAATCTATAGCAAGCAATATGAGGAGAACACCGCCCTCATGCGCCTGCTGCAGAACAAGACCTCTTTTGATGACAACGAGACGTACCAGATCCACGATATGACCTGGCAACAGATTCTGCAAGAAGCAGTGCTGGACAAGCAGTTGGAGAAGTTAGGCATGGCCTACAACAACCAGATGATCGAGGACTACAAGGAGAACATGATTGCCTCCCTCAGCACCCAGCAGCCCAACCAGTTCATCGCCCAGTTCGCTAACGCACTGGCCCAGCAGTTCGGCCCGGAGAACGCCATGAGCCTCATCTCCAACATCGAGACCCTGGAGAACAACGAGCAGGCCAAGGACATCTACAACGCCTACCAGGCATTGGTGCGCTTCGCCATCAGCGCGGAGAAATCGCAGCAATACTTCGCCCTGGCCCAGAACTCCATCTATTTCTCCGACCCGATGGCCAAACAGTTGGCCAAGGACAACAACATGGCCATGGTCTCCCTGATGACCATCAACCCTGAACTTAACGCCTTCCAGAACCTGAAGCCCGAAGTGGCCGAGAAGGAGATGAAGGACTTCTACAACACCCACAAGAACGACCTGTTCAACGTGCAGCAACGGAACCGCGACCTCAACGTGGCGGTGTTCCCCATCAACCCCACCCCCGCCGACCTGAAGGCCATCGAGGATAGCGTGCGCAAAGCCTATGCCGCTTTCGTAGCCGCCCCCTCCATCGCCGAGTACAACCTCTCCCGCGGCGCCGCCACCCTCGTGGACAGCACCTACTACAAGGAGAGCGACATCAACCTGCCCGAACTCGACAGCCTCGTCTTCAAGTCCCCCGTCGGCAGCAACATCGAGCCGTTCACCTACGAGAACGTGAAATGGTATTTCGGCAGAGTGTTCGGCGCCGCCAACCGTCCCGACTCCGTGCTTGTGGCCACCATCGAACTGCCCTTCAAGACCGCGCAATACAAAGAGGCTCCTTACTCCAAGAAGGAAGCCCGCCTGTTGGCCGACAGCCTCAAGCAGGTCATCAACGCCGGCACCTCCATTTTCGCCCTGCAGCCCAACTACCTCTACGGCCGCGAACAAGGCGACACCACCTTCTGGATGGCCGAGCGCGGCACCATGCCCGAAATCTACAACAACTTGGTGAACACCCCCAACGGCGGCATCTATGTCTATAAGGCCCCCAACGGCTACATCGTTTTCCAAGTACTCAACCGCACCCAACTCATCGAAAAACGCCAGTTCGTGATTTACGACTATGACATCACGGCCTCCGACGCCACCGTCAGCGCCCTGCGCTCCCAGGCCAACCAGTTCGCCGCCAGTGTCTCCAACAACGAGGAACTCATCGCCAATGCCGCCAAACAAGGTATCCAGGTGGTCAACGGCCAGGGCGTGACCTCCATGTCCGCCAACATCGGCCAACTGCCTAATTGCCGCGACATCGTAAGTTGGTCCTTCGGCGACGAAGTGAAAAAAGATGCGATCTCTGATGTCTTCAACGTCAACCGCATGTTCTTTGCCGTGGCTTCCGTGGCCAAAGTCCGCGAAACCGGCATCGAGAAATATAAAGAAGTGAAAGACGAAATCAAGACCATGCTGGAACGCCAGAACAAAATCCAGATGGTTGCCGACCAACTCAACAGCGACCTCAAGTCCGGCAACATGCAGTCCGTCGCACAGAAATACAACACGGCCGTCACCGACAGCGTGATGCTGAGCTTCGCCGGCGACTACTACATGAACCGCGGCGTGGAGAGCAAAGCCATCGGCAAGATTTTCAATCTGCCCAAGAACCAGCCCACCGCAGTGGCCGGCAACAACATGGCCTACGTGGTCAATGTGACCGAGACCCGCGACGGCCAGGCTTCCGCAAACTTGATGATGGAGAAGAACTACCTCCAAAACGCCGTCATCGGCCGCGAGCGCAACGAGAACACCCTGTTGGCCTACCTCATCAGCAAGGCCAAGGTGATTGACAACCGCGTGCGTTTCTACCAGAAATAGAGCTGAGAGTTTAGAGCTTAGTTCTCAGTTCTTTGAACTTTGAACTTTGAACACAAAAAAAAGGAGTCGGATTCGACTCCTTTTTTTGTTTACGGGTGGATGCGTTCTCGGATTAGCCAGAAGTCCATCACCACCATGGCGGCCATGGCTTCCACCACCGGCAGCACACGCGGCGACACGCAGAGGTCGTTGCGGTCGGAGCCGCGCATCACGGCAGGATGACCGTCGAAGTCGATTGTCTCGCGGTCGTAACGCACCGACGGAATCGGCTTGAACGCCACCCGGAACACGACCTCCTCGCCGTTGGTGATGCCCGCCTGGACACCGCCGTCGTGATTGGTGCGGAACGTGAAGTCCGGATTCTGAACATCGTGGTATTCACTGCCGGACATCTCCGCCGCGCGAAAACCCAGCCCGTAGTCAAATCCCTTGGCCGCGTTGATGGAGAGCATCGCGTAGGCTAACCGGGCGGAAAACTTGTCATAAACGGGCTCGCCCAACCCCGCCGGAAGCCCTGCAATACGGCCCTCCACCAGCGCCCCGACAGAATCGCCGGCACGCTGCGGGCTGGCAATAGCCAGCGTTTTAGAGGAAATGCAGACGCCGCGCTCGGTCAGCCACTGCTTGGCGATGGCTCCCGCCACCACCCGGCACACGGTCTGCCGCGCCGAGGAACGCCCGCATTGTTCGTTGTCCGTGACCCCGTACTTCCGCATATAGGTGTACGAGGCGTGCGAAGGCTTCAGAACCCGACGGTTGGCCTCGTGGACGCGAACATCCAGATTCAGAATCCGGAAGCGGATGGCCTCGCCCGTAGTGCATCCGTCTGCAATACCCGAAAGGAACTCCACACGGTCGCGCTCGCGGCGCGTGGTGGAAAGGGCGCCCGCACCCGGCGAACGACGCGCTAACTCCGCCGCCAAAAACTCCATGTCGATGAGCAGTCCGGCAGGACACCCCTCTATCAGCCCTTCGAGCGCGTCGCCGTGCGTGTCACCCCAGTCGGTGAGACGATATATGGTGCCAAACGTGTCCAATGCAAACAGCTTACAGTTCGCAGAAATGTTCGTAGAAATGCGTGATTACCTCAATGCCTTTGCGGAAATGCTCCAGTTTGTAGTTCTCGTTCGGAGAATGGATGTTGTCCTCGGCGAGACCGAAGCCGCAGAGGATGGACTTCACGCCCAGCGCCTTCTCAAAGTGCGCCACAATCGGGATGCTGCCGCCGCTGTAGGTCGGAATGGGCCGCTTGCCATAGACATCCATGTAAGCCTTCTCGGCCGCCTGGTACGCGGGGACGTCCATGCCGCAGCGGTAGGCCTCGCCACCGTGCGCGGGAATCACTTCCACCTTCACATACGCGGGCGCGATGTTCTCGAAGTGCTTCTGGAAGAGCTCGGCAATCTTGTGGGAGTCCTGGTTGGCAACTAAACGCATGGAGATGTTGGCGGAAGCGGTGGCCGGCAGCACGGTCTTGAAGCCCTCGCCGGTGTAGCCGCCCTCGATGCCGCACACGCCCAAGTTCGGACGGATGCCCGTGCGCTCAATGGTGCTGTAACCCTCTTCGCCATACAACTCTTTGACATCCAAAGACTTCTTATATTCTTCCTCGTTGAACGGAGCCTGCGCAATAAGGTCGCGCTCCTCCTTGGTGAGCACCACCACGTCGTCGTAGAAGCCGGGGATGGTGACCTCGCCTTTGTCGTTGATAAGGCCACTGATAAGGTCGCAGAGCACGTTGATGGGGTTGGCAACGGCGCCGCCGAAAATGCCGGAGTGGAGGTCGCGGTTCGGGCCAGTGACTTTCACGATCATATTGCAGAGACCGCGCAGGCCGGCGGTGATGGAGGGTGTGTCGGTGGCGATCATGCCCGTGTCGGAAACCAGAATGACGTCGCACTTGAGCAGGTCAGTGTGCTGCGTGCAGAAGTCGTAGAGCTGCGTGCTGCCGATTTCCTCCTCGCCCTCAAGCATGAACTTGACGTTGCACTTGAGGTTGCCGGATTTCACCATGTATTCGAAAGCCTTAGCGTGCATGAACGACTGTCCCTTGTCGTCGTCGGCACCGCGTCCCCAGATCTTGCCATCCTTGATGACGGGCTCGAAGGGCTCGGTGTTCCAGAGTTCGATGGGATCGACGGGCATCACGTCGTAGTGACCATAGACCAACACCGTCTTGGCGTTGGGGTCAACGGTCTTCTGCCCAACCACAATGGGATTTCCAGCGGTGGGATAGACTTCGCAGGTGTCGGCTCCGGCGGCGAGGATCAGCTCCTTCCAGCGTTCGGCGCAGCGCACCATATCGCCCTTATGCTCGCTCTGCGAACTGATGGACGGGATCCGCAGCAGGGAAAAAAGTTCGTCCAAGAAACGGGGTTCATTCTCTTCGATGTAATTCTTGATGTTCATATTGTTATATTTTAAGGATTCAAAACGCGGGCAAAGATACGATTTTTTGTAAACAGTGAACAGTGATTAGTGATTAGTGAACAGTTCGACTTACGTTTCAACTTTTTTTTCGCGCCGTGTAGTTTTTCACCGCTTTTTCCCGTTCTTAGACCACGGATAATTACAGCTATCCGCTTTTTGTTTTTTTAACATTGAACTATGGACAGAAATTCTATTTTCGCAGCTTTTCGACGAGAAGGGAAAAAACGTGTTGTGGAATAGATAAAGCAACAACAACTGGTTGGAATCGAACAAATTATAAAAAACAATATTATCATTCACCAAATTCAAAAAAATGAAGAAAACACTATTGAATGTACTCATGTTGCTGATGGTGACGCTGTGGGCAGGCCCGTGGCGCGCATCGGCGCAGGACGTGCTGACGGTGGCGGACGGTACCGTCACCAACGACTATGTCCCCATTTACGGTCTGTATTTGGACGACTACATCCGCACGCAGATCATCTATCCGGAAGACCTGCTGACCGACTTGGTGGGCTCCACCATCTCCCAGCTGACCTTCTACATGTCATCACTACCGACCAATCCGAGCAACTGGACATCCGTGCTGAACGTCAAGATGGGCACCGTCACGGAGTCCGCGTTCACCTCGGCCTCCTTCTCCACCGCCACGACGGACATCGTCTATACGGGCACGTTGAACGGCTCCACCAACGCGATGACCATCGTGTTAGAGGCGCCCTACTACTATGAAGGCGGCAACCTGCTGTTGGAGTTCGCCTCCGTGACGGATGGCGGCTATTCTGGAGCCTCCTTTTACGGCATCACCTCCACGGGAGCCAGCCTTTCAGGGTACAGTAGTTCCAGTGCGGCCAGCATAAACCCCACACTGCGGAACTTCATCCCCAAGACGACCTTCACCTACACGGCTGGCGAAATCAGCTGCCATTCAGTCGGTACACCATCCGTCTCGGGCATCACCTCCACGAACGCCGTCGTCACCTGGGGTACTCCCGTGGATGGCGGCAGCTACATCGTGCAATACAAGACGGCCAACCAGAGTTGGGACAACGCCGACGTGGTGACCGACTTCGTCACCGACACCACCTACGACTTCATGGACATGCTTAATCCGGTGACCACCTACAACATGCGCATCGCCAACTATTGCGGCGGCACGGACACCAGCAGCTGGCGCAACGTCACTTTCACCACGGACTGTGGTGCCATCTCCACCCTACCCTACACGATGGACTTCGAGGGCTATCCCTCCTCCGGCTCCCCGGTCCCGCAATGCTGGACCCGCGTGCTCGGTTACACTGGCTACAGCTCCACTTACCCGTATGTAGCCTCTTCTTCCTACAGTTCTTACGAAGGAAGCGGCTATCTCTCCTTCTACGGCAACAATGTCATCGCACTGCCCGTCTTCACAGACAACCTCAACACCCTCCGCATGACCTTCTGGATGAAGCCGGGCAACAACACCGCATCCTACGGCCATACGGACGTGGGCATTCTCACCAACCTCTCCGACACCTCCTCCTTCCAAGTGGTGCAGAGCTGGGAAGCCACCGACCTGACCTCCGCCTACCAGTTCCTCACCGTCGATTTCAACAATGTGACGGTCACGGACTCGGCCTGGATCGCGTTCCGCAGCGTCGCGCCGAGCGGCTACAACTGGTATGTCGATAACCTCACCGTGCTGCCCATCCCCGCGTGCATAGAGCCCGCAGGTGTGACGGCCACCACCCCCGATGCCTACACGGCCGATGTGGCCTGGACCGGCGGCAACGCCCCTTACACGGTCTATTAC
Organism: Bacteroidales bacterium; assembly: GCA_017527945.1. The sequence continues at coordinate 17,051 of JAFXPL010000072.1, forward strand.
AAAACCACCGACGAAATCGAATACACGGCGGTTTCCGGCATCTATGACACCACCTACACCCTCACGGGCCTGATTCCGGTCACCCAATACCAAGTGTATGTGACCAGCGGATGCCCTGACGGCACGGAGTCGGCTTCCCAAGTGGGAACCTTCAAGACCCCGTGCGCTGCCTTCGAGGCCCCGTTCTTCGAGGACTTCAACGCAGGCACCAACATGCCCGACTGCTGGATGCGTTTGCAAGGCTTGGCTTCCGACGCTTTCGCCGACACCCTCGTCACCGAGACCACCAACGGCTGGAACTTCAACAACAACTACGCCTTCGGACAATACCACGCCCGCCTGAACATCTACGGCACCAGCACGAAATACTGGTTGGTGACCCCGCAGATCGACCTCAGCACGCTGAGCAACCCCGCGCTGCGCTTCGACATGGCGCTGACCCGCTACAACACCTCCAACCCTATCGACAACGACTCCACCGAGCAGGCTGACGACAAGTTCATGGTCATCGTCTCCACCGACAACGGGGCTCACTGGAGCGCCGCCAACGCCACCGTGTGGGACAACACCGGCAACGGCGACTATGTCTATAACCGCATCAGCTCCATCTGCGAGAAAGTCACCATCGACCTCGCCCAATATGCCGGCCAGAATGTCCGCATCGCCTTCTACGGCGAATCGACGGTTGCCGACGGCGACAACGACCTGCATATCGACAACGTGACGGTTGACGAGCTGCCCGCCTGCGTGGCACCCACCCAAGTGGTTGTCAGCAACGTGACCGGCAACACCGCCGATGTCGCCTGGACGGAAAACGGCACCTCCACTTCCTGGACGGTGGAATACGGCCCTGCAGGCTTCGAGGCCGGCACCGGCACCCAAGAGAACGTCTCCGGCACGCCGTCCCTCACCCTCAACGGCCTGAACCCGGCCATGCAGTATGAGGTGCGCATCTTCTCCGACTGCGCTTCCGACACCGCCTGCAAGCTGTTTGTCACGGCCTGCATGCCGTTCACCGCAGTCCCCTACACCTGGAACTTCGACGACAACCTCTTCGCTGGCACGAACAGCTATCCGCTGCCCATCTGCTGGACGCGCATCACTCCGAGCGATGCCGGTTCCACGCTGTACCCGTATTCCTACAGTTCCTCCACCTACGCGCACAGCGGCACCCGCAGCCTCTACTTCGGCAACTACTACGGCACCCAATACGCCATCATGCCGGAGCTGAACGTCAACACGCTGGATCTGACGAACCTTGTGGTAACGTTCTTCGCCCGCAACTCCGCGTCGGGAACCAACATTGAGGTGGGTGTGATGAGCGACCCGACCGACCCGGCCACCTTCACGGTGCTGCAGTCTGTCACCCCGCTGACTACCGCCTCCGCAGACCCGTTCGCCGTGTCGTTGGCCGGCGCCATCGGCCAAGGCAGCTACATCGCCTTCCGCAACATCACGGCCGGCGGTTCATACACTTACACGTATGTGGATGACGTGACCCTGACGGACCTTTCCGGCTGCACGGCTCCCATGCAGCTGACCTCCATTCCGGCCCCGCACAGTGCGACGCTCTCCTGGGTCGGCAACGCCAATTCTTACGACCTCTACTACAAGGCCGCTTCTGACACCGAGTATGTCGAGTTCATCGGCGCCGAGTTAGACGTGGACGGCAACTACGAACTCGCGGGCCTGACCCCGAGCACCAGCTACCAATGGTATGTGGTGTCCCACTGCGACGACACCGCCTACACCAGCGGCATCCTCACCTTCACCACCCCGTGCGAAGGCATCGCCACACTTCCCCAATCCTGGGACTTCGAGAGCGGCAACACCGGCGGCACGACCAGCTACCCGCTGCCCGCCTGCTGGAACCGCATCACCCCCTCCGCAGCCTCCAGCCTCTATCCTTATGTGACCAGCAGCACTTACAACGCCCATAACAGCTCCTACTACCTCTATTTCTACAACAACTACCCGAACCAGTACGCCATCATGCCGTACATCGACGCCACGGCCTTGAGCATGAACCAGCTGCAGATATCCTTCTTCGCCAGAATGTCCTCCGTTGACACCAACACCTTCTTGGTGGTGGGTGTGATGAGCAACCCGGAGAACGCCGGTTCCTTCGTGCCGGTAGATACGCTCGCCCTGACGAACAGCTACACGACCGACCCGATCGTGGTCACCTTCGACGACTACACCGGCAACGGCAGCTACATCGCCTTCAAGAACATCGTGGTGGGTTCCTCCAACTACACGGCCTTCTACGTGGACGACATCCAGCTCAGCTACATCCCCGTCTGCGACGCGCCCACCGGCGTGACGGCAGCTCCTGCCGTGACCGATGCTGTCGTGACCTGGAACGGAACGAGCACTTCCTACAATGTGTATTATAAGGCCGCCACGGACTCCCTCTACATGGTGCAGGAAAACGTCAACAGCGGCTTCACGTTGGGCAACCTGACGGCCAGCACGGCCTACATGCTGTATGTGGCCGCCATCTGCGAGGACGGCAGCGAGGCCACTTCCCCGATAGTGCTCTTCTCCACGGACTGCGCCCCTGAAACGGTGCCTTACACCGAGAATTTCAACGGCGGCACGACGATCCCCGACTGTTGGAAGACTTACGCCGGTTTCGCCGACAGCGTGTTCAACGGCGCTGCGATGACGGCTTCCACCAGCTTCTGGTCGTTCTCCAACACGCAGGTGTTCGGAGCCAACCACCCCAGAATCAACATCTACGGCGAAAATGTGCACAACTGGTTGGTGAGCCCTGCCATCGAACTGACGGGTCTGAGCACTCCGGCTCTTACCTTTGACATGGCACTGACCAAGTACAACACGGCGAATGCGATCGAGGACACCGCCGCCCAGCAGGACGACAAGTTCATGGTGGTCATCTCCACTGACAACGGCGCCACCTGGAGCGCGGCCAACGCCACCGTGTGGGACAACACCGGCAACGGCGACTACAGCTACAACCACATCTCCACCACAGGTGACGAGATCACCATCCCATTGGCCCAGTATGCCGGCCAGACCATCCGCATCGGCTTCTACGGCGAATCGACGGTGGCGGGCGGCGACAACGACCTGCACATCGACAACGTGCATGTGGGCGAACAGGCGGCCTGCGCCACCCCGACGCAGTTCACGGTGTCGAACGTGACAGCCACCGGCGCCAACCTCTCCTGGCAGGCCAACGACGCCACCAACTGGGTGGTGGAGTACGACACCGTCGGCTTCACCCTTGGCAACGGCATCCAGGTGAACGTCTCCGGCACGCCTTCCACCGTACTGAGCGGTCTGGAACCCTCCACCGAATACGATGTCTATGTGTATGCCGTCTGTGACGACGGCAGCGCCACCAACGCCGCCTTCAAGACCTTCCGCACGGGCTGCTTAGAGCTGACCGAAGTGCCGCAAACCTGGGATTTCGACGCCAACCTCAACGGCGGCACATCCAACTATCCGATGCCCGACTGCTGGCGCAGAATCACCCCTTCCAGCACCGCCACGCTCTACCCCTACGCCTACAACTCTTCCTACAACGCACACAGCGGCACCCGAAGCCTCTACTTCTACAACTACTACCCGCAGTCCATCGCTGTTTTGCCGGCCATCGACAACACGGTGTTAGACATCACCACGCTGCAGGTCACTTTCTTCGCAAAGATTTCCTCCGTCAACAACAATGCGGCTCTGGAAGTGGGTGTGATGACCGACCCGATGGACGCAAGCACGTTCACTCCGGTGCAGGCGCTGACCCTGACGGATTCCTATCCGGCAACAGCCTACGAAATCCCGTTCATGAATTATACGGGCAATGGACAATACATCGCCTTCCGCAACACCGCCTCTTCCACGCTGTACAACTACATCTACGTGGATGATGTCACCTTAGAGGCCATCCCGGCCTGCTCCCGTCCGCTGAACCTCGCCACCGTCTCCACCACGGAGACCACGGCTACCCTCAGCTGGGTGTCCACCGCCGACGCGTTCACCCTCCACTACAAGCCCGCCACCGACAGCACCTGGCAGAGCGAGAGCAATGTCACGCTGACCGGCGGCAACTACACGCTGGGCAACCTGACGGCAGGCACGGCCTACGACTGGTATGTAGAGACCGCCTGCGGCATCGACACCGAGCTGGTGAGCGACACCCGCCAGTTCACCACGCAGATGATCCCGACCTCGCTGCCTTACAGCACCGACTTCACCACCGACCAGAACTGGCTGCTGAAAAACAACGACGCCACCAACCGCTGGGTGATGGGCACGCCTACAGGCGACACTGAAGGCGCCCTGTTCATCTCCAACAACGGCACGAATGCGCAATACACCATCACGAGCCGGTCGATCGTCGTTGCCGAGAAGCTCTTCACGATGCCGAGCAGCGACTCCGTGCACGTCTCCTTCGACGTGAAGGTGGGCGGCGAAGGCACCTCCACACCTTACGACTACCTCAAGGTGTTCCTGTCGCCTGCCACCGTGGATTACGGGGCCGGTGCCACCGAATCCACCCCGCAGTCGGGCTACGCCTTCAACGAATATGCCTTCAACTTCGCCAACTATGCTTCGATGACGAGCGACACGTCCCACTTCTTCAAGCTGAGCCTGACCAACGACAGTGTGCTGCACATCGACATGAACATGGCGAAACCCGATGCAAGCGGGCAGGCCAAGATCGTCTTCCTGTGGCGCAACGACAACTCCGCCGGCACGCAGCCCGGCGCTGTGATCCGTAACTTCACCATCAACACCGACCTCACGCCTGTGGTGACCGACCCGACAGTGGCCACCAGCGCCGCCACGGCGGTCGCGCAGACCACCGCCACGCTGAACGGCACCATCACCAACCCCGACAACGTGACGATTTCCGCCAAGGGCTTCCAGTGGAAGACCACCACGGGCGGCACCTACCAAACGGTGAACGCCACCGGCAGCGGCCTGAGCTACAACCTCACCGGCCTCACCGCCGCCACCGGCTACACCTTCCGCGCATTCATCACCTTCAACGGACAGACCGTCTATGGCAACGAGATGACCTTCACCACGCTGAACGAAGACACTCCCGAGCCGTGCAACACCCCGACCGGTCTGACGGTCGCCAGCATCGAGAACCATGCCGTGACCGTGACTTGGGATGCCAATGCCAACGTGAACAGCTGGAACATCCGCTACCGCAAAGCCGAGACCGGTTCTTGGAGCTCCGCCACCGCCAGCACCAACAGCTACACCATCTCCGATTTGGACGGCGACACCGACTAC
>JAFXPL010000073.1 GCA_017527945.1 Bacteroidales bacterium
GCCAACAGCCAACAGCCAACAGCCAACAGCCAACAGCCAAAAACGGCGGCAAAAATACAAAATACTTCGTATGCTCGGCAAAATATTTCTATTTGTAAATTTAACTCATTGATATAGTGAGAAATAAAAATGTTAATAAAAGTTAATAGTGTCCATTTTTTACAAAAAATAGTTTTTGTATAATTGTGGGAATCAAAAAGTTGTGAGTGTTAAAAAAAGTTAACATGCCCGATTCGGCGGGCGACGGACGGTTGTTCAAGGTTCAAAGTTCAAGGTTCAAAGCTCAAGGCCAACAGCCAGCAGCCAATAGCCAACGGCCAGCAGCCAACAGCCAACAGCCAACGGCCAGCAGCCAACGGCCAACAGCCAATAGCCAACAGCCAATAGCCAACAGCCAACAGCCAGCAGCCATTGAAACTTGAAACCAACAAAAAGCCCTCGTGCGGCGGTGGCGCAACACGAGGGCTTTCTTTTACGCGCGGGGCGTGGAAGCGGAGGCTTAGTACTCCATCATGGGCTCCATCTCCTTGGCCTGGTCGATCATCTTCTGGAGCTCCGTGGCGGTGGGCACGCGACCCACAAGGTGCTTCTCCTCGTTGATCTCGGTCATCTTGGCGAACAGGTTCTCCGCCACGCGGTGACGGAACTCCTTCACGGTGTCCACGCCGGCGGCCTCCAGCAGCTCGGAGAACTGCGGGCCCACGCCGTTGATGCGCATCAGGTCGGCATGGTTGCACCAGGTCAGGATCAGCTTCGCGCTGATGCCCGTCTTCTCGGCCAACTCGGCGCGGCCTGCGGGCTTCTTGCCCTTTTCCAACAGTTCCTCAACGGTGTTGATGCCTGCTTCGGTTAACTTTCCGGCATATACGTTGCCGATGCCTTCCACGTCAATAATCTTGTAACTCATACTTGTAGAATTTAAGGTTTGAAGGCGCAAAAGTATAAAAAAATGTGACACGGTGCGAATTTTTTGTATTTTCGCCGCCGTTTTCCAAAACCCTAAACTCCAAAACCTCTAAACCCCTAAACTCCTAAACTCCTAACCCATTAACCCCCTAACTGAAATGAAACACATCATCAACCCCTGGATAGGGAACACGAAAGGATACAACTGTTTCGGGTGCAACCCGGCGAACCCGATGGGCGTGCACATGAACTTCTACTGGGACGGCGAGCAGGTGGTGTCGTACTGGCGCGCGAACCCGAACTTCGTGAGCTGGATCGACACGCTGCACGGCGGCATCCAGGCCACGCTGCTCGACGAAATCTGCGGATGGGTGGTCTTCTACCAGCTGCAGACCTCCGGCGTGACGGCCAAGATGGAGATGCGCTATCGCAAGCCGGTCAGCACGCTGTGGCCTCATCTGCGCCTCAACGCCCGGCTGGTGGAGCAGCGGCACAACGTGGCGGTCGTGCACGGCGAGATCCTCAGTCCCGACGGTGTCTGCTGCGCCGAGTGCACCTGTACCTACTTCATCTATACGGGCGAGAAAGCCCGCGAAATGGGTTACGAACCCGCCCGTCTCAGCGAGGAAGATATCTCCGAGGAGGATGCCCTCGCCCTCCTGCGATAATCCACTACGGCAAACCGTAGGCAGGTTTCCGAAAAAAAATGTATTTTTGCCACTCGTTTTTTAAATGGAAAATATGGACGAAAACTTATGCAATTTATTGATAACCAAAGGTGAACTGAAGCAAAATATCTTCACGGTGACCTTGGAGACCATGCAGCTCTTCAAGGATGCCGCCAAGGGCTTCGAGGAGTACTACCGCGACCATTATGCGGATGACCACGACGACATCCCGGTGCTCTACACCAATAAGAACCAGTACCAGTTCATGCTCAAGTTCGGCGGCGACGTGCTGATTTTCCTCATGCACACCAACGTTTTCGAGTTCTCGCGCGAGCATGAGGTGATGCGCACCCCCTACATCAAGGAAGACCGCGACCGCTCCTACTGCGGCATGATCCAGATCTTCAACTTCCTCGGCGACTCCTTGAAGTACGACCGCGTGAACGACCTCGGCTATATGATCGGGCGCATTTTCATCAACAAGGACAAGCATTACTACATCGAAGGCAAACGCGAGCTCGCGCAAGTCATCAACAACTTCAGCAGTAACGAAATCTCCGCCGACTCAGTGAAGGAAATCCTCAACTCCGCCATCCGATACACGCTTAATTTCGACCTTTTGGTGCCAAATTATGAGGATATGAAGATCATCACGGTGAACGATATTCTGCAATTGGAGGAGCAAACGAATCTTCTTAAGACAGGTAAACGCCTGGGATTCAGGTTTGAACAAGACAAAAACGCGTAGCGAAATTTTTTTTCCGGAAAGTGTCGCTGGATATTGAAAAAAGTGTATTTTTGCCGCGTCAAATTTTCGACACCTGCCGGGTTCGTCTAGTTGGCCTAGGACGTAAGATTTTCATTCTTAAAATCAGGGGTTCGAATCCCCTACCCGGTACAACCACAAAGCAACCTAATATGGGTTGTTTTTTTTATATGCCTAAAATGAACCGAGTCATTCCGATTTTCCTGCCGATGCTGGCCTGTCCGCACAGATGCGTCTATTGCAACCAGTATGTGATCTCAGGACAACAGAAACTTCCTGAAATAAAGGATGTTCTATCGACTGTTGAAATGTATCTCTCCACGATTCCCGCTGACTGCCATACGCGCGTCGCCTTCTTCGGGGGCAGCTTCACCTGCTTGCCTGAGTCGGTCCAGAACCGCTATTTGGATGCGGTGCGGCCGTATGTGGTGTCAGGACGGATTCGCGGCATCCAGCTTTCCACCCGTCCGGATTATATCAGCGACGAGATTCTGTGTAACTTGAAGGCTCGTGGCGTTTCCGTGGTCGAGCTCGGGGCGCAATCGCTGGATGATGAGGTGCTGCGTCTCTGCGGACGCGGGCACACGGTGGAGGACGTGCGACGCGCCTCGGAGTTGGTGGTGCGGCATGGGATGGAGCTCGGTCTCCAAATGATGGTCGGGCTGCCGGGCGACACGAAGACGAAGGCGCTGCGCACGGCGGAGCGGATTGTGGAGTTCGGGGCGAAATACACCCGCATCTATCCCACGCTGGTGGTTGAGGGAACCGCGCTGGCCGAAGACTTCCGGGCCGGTCGCTACGTCCCGCTCTCCCTCGGGGAGGCGGTGGACTGGTGCAAGGATTTGTACCGTTTTTTCGTCTCGGCCGGGGTTACGGTGCTTCGTCTCGGTCTGCACCCGACGCGCGACCTGCGCGAGGGCGACCACTTGTTGGCCGGTCCGTTCCATATTTCCTTTAAGGAGCTGGTGCTCACGGCGTTGTGGCGCGACCGTATCTTGAACCAGATGAAGCAGGAAGGTAGGGACGACATCACGGTGTTGGTCCCGGAGGGTGAGATGAACTATGCGGTGGGGTACGGCTCGGCCAACCGGAAGGCGTTTCCGAAGGCGGTGTTCGCGGCGGCACGCGGCCTTACTCGCCCGTAGGCTGCTCCAGTCCCATAATCCGGCTTTCCGTCTTGCCATCGATGTTGAAATCGACGCGGTAGAGCTGGTAGGGCTGCTTCTTGGTCAGCTTCGGAAGGGTGATCACGTGGACGAGCGCACCGTTGTCCATCAGCGTCATTTTCGTTTTCACCTTGACGGTTTTCCCCTCTTCGACCTTGCCGTTGCGGTAGGTGAGGGGCGTAGCGGTGACGGTCAGTTGGTTGTATGCCTTCTGCTTGATGCTGTTGATCAGCACGGCGAATTGATGGCTCGTTTTGCTGTAGGCCTTGTGCGAATAGGCGACGGGAAGGACGTTCCGTTCGGGACCGAATCGGAGGATGTTGTAGGCCCGCAGGAAGTCGGTGATGCCGTAGCCGTAACCGTCGTCGGGGTCCGGCGCAGTGAACGTCTCCCCGTTGAGTTGCACGTTGCGGTCGCCGGCCTGCCGCACGGCCTCCATGATCTCGTAGTTGCTCTTTTCGGGGAAGGCCTGCCACAGACAAGCGACCATGCCGGCGAGCATGGGGGAGGAGAAGGAGGTGCCGTCGGCCATGGTGATGACCCCGGTGGGGGTGCTGAGGTAGGTGTTGCGGCCCACGGCGCAGGCATCGGGTTTGATGCGGCCGTCGGCGGTGGGACCGAAGGAGCTGAAATAGGCCCGGTTGCCCTTGATGTTGACGGCCCCCACGCTGAGGATGTCCTTGGCGTCGGCGGGAGCCCCGATGTGTTTCCACTTCTTGCCGCCCTCGTTGCCCGCGCTGTTGCAGACGAGCAGGCCTTTGCTGGCGGCGATGGTGGCGGCGCGGCTGGCGCGGCTCACCTCGCCCGTCAGGTCGGCGTAGGTGCGCTGGTTGACGGTGTCGTCGAAGGTGGTGTACCCCAGCGAGGAGTTTAGCACCTGACAGCCGAGGCTGTCGGCATACTCCAAGCCGGCCACCCAGTTGTCCTCCTCGATGCGGTTCTCGCTGCGTCCGTCCTCGGTCTGCGCGACATAGACCTGCACCATCGGGGCGGTGCCGACGAGCTTGCCGGGCAGGTAGGAGGCGATACAGGAGAGCACCATCGTTCCGTGGGTGTGCTTGCGCATCGGATCCTTCTCGGGCTGCACGAAGTTGCGCGCACCCAACAGCCGGTGGTCGCTGCGCAGGGCCTCGAAGCAGGCGATGGAATCGATGTTTTGGAAACCGCCGTCGAGGACCATCAGCTGCATGTTCTCGCCGCGGAAGCCCATTCGGTGGAGCCACTGCACGTTGTTGACGCGCACCTGCAACTTGGCCTTTCCGTAGTCGAAGTCGTGGTTTTCCTGAAAGTCACTTTGATACGTGTGCGTGACCTGTCCGCCGCTGCCGGGGAAGACGTAGGCTGCTTCGGCGGGCGGCTCGGGCTCCTTCATGGTGATGGTGCGCTGCACGGAGTCCACGAAGGGTAGCCGTTGGAGGGCCTCCTTCATGTCCTCGCGCAAGGCATAGACGGTCATGCCGTTGAGCCATTTGGAAGTGGTGAAGCAGCGGGCGGCGGTATCGAGGGCGAGCACCTGGCGCACGTAGTCGGGGTTCACGGGCAGGTCGCGCTCGTCGATGGCGATGCCGTGGGCGCGTCGCAGTTCGAGGGCGCGGGGCGAGAGGAAGGCCTCGGGCTTGTCGATGGAGTAGGGCGTGCCTTTCTTGTCAATGAAGGCCACCCAGTATTTTGCGGGAGACTGCCCAAAGGCGGCGGCCACGAGGATAGTAACCAGGGTTGTCAGGAGGATTTTTTTCATATTGCTTTTGTTTGATGGCAAAAATACAATTTTTTTGTTTTACTGTTTTATGGTATCTTGAAGGTGATGGGGAGCCGATAGTGGATGCGGACCGGCAAGCCTTGGTAAAGGCCAGGGATCCATTTGGGCATGGCCTTGACAGCGCGCAGAGCCTCCTCGTCGCAAGGCGGGAATAACGGGGTCGTCACCTTCGGGTCTGTGATGCTGCCGTCGGGCTCGATGACGAAATCCACCCAAACAACCCCTTGTATGCCGTGGTTCCGGGCCACTTCAGGGTAGTAGATTTCTTTGGATAGGAATGCGTTCATCGCTTCCGTACCGCCTGGAAAATCTGGTGACCTCGTTCCCATCGCGTCGAAGTCTCTTGTGTCTATTTTTTCCGGATATTTCTCCTGATCGTCCGGGTTGATGACAAAGGCGGTGATGTCCGAGATGGCAGACATGGCTCCGGCCTCCGAATGCGCTATGATATTGCTGAAAGTGACGGAAGAGTTGCTCGGGGCATTGCGGATGAGCTTTTGGATGGACACAGGAATGGTGTCCCCGTAACATATTTCGTCTGCGACCAATCTGCCCTGGCAGACCACGGTGGCCCGGAAGGCGATCACAGTCCATTTCACATCGTAGGGAAACCCTTCCCACATAACGGCCCTGAGCTTGGGGTATTTCAAAAGGTTTTCCGCCGTATGGTATCCGTTTCTAATCCAGGCACCGGCACAAGGATGGGGGTTGGGAACCTTATAAACGCGGAATTTGGAGGAACCAATCTCTTTGCCGGTCTTCTTTTTCGAGACGGAAACGGTCACCAGCTTCCCTTGCATGGAATCGGGCACATGCAGGTAAAACTTGTCCCCGTCTTGTTCAACGAGACCGTTCGAAATGGAAACGGAGACCTCTTCGGGACGTCCGTCCGTTTGCACGGTGACGGGAATGGGGATGCCTGCATAGATCACCGTTGACCGGACGGGCTTGACATACCCGTAGGTTTGTGCCGTCAACAGCCCGGGGAAAAAGACGGCCATCAGCAGCATTGTGCCAAACAGTCCCCAAAGACGGAATAATTGTCCTTTTTTCATCTTTTTTATGTTGTTGCTTTAATCCTATAAACGAATTTCAATTTTAGTTGTTGATAAATCATCAACTTGTTGTTAGTGAGTGTTTTAGTGATAGCTTGCTGTTCTTGTGTGTTTCACCTGTTTTAGCGATTGCTTAAGTCAAGGAACTGTTGGTGAGAAATAGGGCTGCAAATGTACATAAATTATAAATACATAATGAGATTGCCGTTGTAGAGATGTGGCATGGCGCGTCTCAACAATTTCAGAGGATAGCCATCTTCGGGTCGGTCGGCGACGGTCCTGACGGCTCTTGGTGCCGCTACCGCGCGGGCTTGGGGTGTTCGATGGGGGGAGGAAATTAGGGCGTATGAATGCGGATATGTCTGGATAAGTGTTTTTAAGCTCGATGCGGCGGTGCTTCTGTGTGTTGGAGCAGGTGCTGTTTTCTCTTTTTTTTCAGTATATGGAAGTTGACCGTTCACCTTCTTCTTGAAAATATAAGTAAGATTTAAAAATAAGCAGATGGTTTGCTGATATTTGTTAAGGATGCCTCCCAGGAGGGCTAATCAGGGCTGACCATGCGGTAGGTGATCACTCGGCCGATTCGCCCCATCGCCTGCTCGAATCGTTGCGTATTGCTAAGGCGGTAGGTCTTCCTTCGGAACAGCGCCTCAAAGATGTAACGATGGAACATGGCGGCGGAAACGAAATGGTAGATTCCTGTCACCATGCGCTTCACTTGCAGCCAAAAACCATTTGCAATACCTTGTCTTACAATGTTTTTTGTCTTAGAGTCTCGCCTCATCCCGTGTGGTTCCTCGGTGTGGTATTTTTCCAACTCGCTTTCCAGAAGCGTTTGGTTGCAGATGAAGTCGTCTGTGAAAATACGGCTGCACGGCTGTACAAACGGAAGAACCTTTGGGTGAAGTTGCAGAGGATCAGTTAGTTGGCGAATGACGAACGGTCTCCCTGTGTCGTCGGCGAGCTTAACTTTTTCGACAGTTACCGTATCGGGGAACTGGTCGTCGTCATCACGAAGCATCATCCTGATTTTTTGGAGGATATGCCAGGCTGTGCTCTGCGACACTTCAATTTCTTTGGCAAGTTGTGTGGAGGAGATCCCTTGTTTACTGTTGACATGCAGGTAAATGGCTTTGTACCATTTGATTAGCTTGATTTTGGTGTCTTGGAAAACTGTTCCGACAAGGACAGAAAAAGTGTTCTGGCAGTCTTTGCAGGCATATCGTCCGTCCTTGCGGTGGTAGATAGTGGTGCAGCCACAATAAGGGCAGACGGGCTTGCCGTGCCAACGTTGCTCGGCGAGGTAGTCGATGCACTTTTTTTCGGTGGAAAAATGTTTGTCCAGGGCACTGAATGACCTGAATTGGGAAAGATAAATCTGTTTCATCTTCAAGGTGTTTTATGTTAAACATAATAATTTGTTTCAATTGCAAATATACAATGAAAAATCAGAAAAGTCAAGAGGGTGTGCGATTTTTATTTTATGCTTGATACTCAATGTTTTATATGGTATTCGGTCAAATTCCGAATACTGGATCAAACTCCGAAACGGTTCTCTTTTCGCAAGATTTTGCTTACTTTTCCGCAAAACGATGTCCCCCGTTCTTGCCCGTGAACAAGTCGATAGTACATATTTCTTTTTTCCCTTCTTCATGGTTTGGGCGCCCCGGCGAGGCTTTTTGTCGCGCTGTTTCGCCATGCCGTTGCCGCTCCGCCACGGCTTTGCTGTTTTCACCGATGCTGTCTTTCGCCGCCTCGCCGTCGGGCTTTCCGCTCAAATGGCTGGCAACGCCTCGCAGATGTATTGTACGGCTTTCTTCGGATTCCGTCGCCTGCATGACACTCTCGGAACTCTTGTCGGCCAGCCATAACCGCTGCAATCCCTGGCGCATGTTCGCGGCAACTACTTTGTTCCGTGATACCTGACTGCGCCGCAGAATCGGTGTCCGTTGATGTTTTCGGGAATGCCCTTTCGGTAGCTCTTTCAGAGCGCAACTTCCTCATACTCCCTCTTGAACCACGTGAGTTGCCGCTTCGCATACCGACGCGTGTGTGTCTTGATGTCGGCGACCGCCTGTTCCAGCGGGCATTTCCCGTCGAAGTAGTCGAACAGCTCGCGGTAGCCGACGGTGTTGAGGGCGTTGAGGTGGCGGTAGGGGAGCAGGGTGCGCGCTTCCTCCAAGAGCCCGTCGGCCATCATCTTGTCAACTCGTCGGTTGATGCGGTCGAAAAGTTCCTCACGGGGACGGTTGAGGTATTTCTTTACGATATGGAAGTCTCTCGTTTTCTGTTTGTTATGCAAGTGCGAAGAGTAGGGTTTGCCTGTCTGCAGGCTCACTTCCAAGGCCCGCATCATCCGTTTTGAATCATGGGGGTTCACGACGGCGGCGTAGTCCGGGTCGAGCAGTTGTAGCTGAGCGTGCAGCGCTTCCGTCCCGTTGTTTTGGAAGAGGTTGGTGACATATTGCCGGGTCTGCGGGTCGGGGTCGGGCATCTCATCCACGCCGTGGCACACTGCGTCGAGGTATTGCGGGCTGCCTCCGGTCATGATGACCACGGGGTAGGTGCAGAACAGCTCGTCGAGCAGCTTGAGCACGTCCTGCTCGAACATATAGACGTTGTAATAGTCGTGGATGGAGAGCATCCCGACAAAAAAATGTTGCGCAGCGGCCAGCTCCTCCTCGGTGGGGTAGGCTGTGCCGATGCGCATTTCTTTGTAGAACTGGCGGGAGTCGGCCGAGATGATCGGCACCTGCCAGCGCTGCGCCAGCTCGATGGTGCAGGCGGTCTTGCCCACCCCCGTCGGGCCGGTGAGAATGTAGAGCGTGGGCTCGTTAAAAGTCGGAGAACTCATTCAGGTCGTTGTAGTCCTCCTCGTTGTAGCCGTCGTCGAAGCCGAAGTCGTCGTCCTCGTCCTCCAGGTCGTCAAGCAGCAGCTGGGCCTCATCGACTTCGGGCTGCGGCATGTTTTTCGGGTTGATCCGCACGGGCATGGTCCCCTTCTGGAAAGTGCAGCGCGGAAACTCTTCGGGCTTGTCGGTCTGGGCCACTTTCTGGAACTCGATGTAGAAGGTCTTCGGGTCGATGAAGTCGTATTCGTAGAGGATGTGCTGGTGCGGGTCGGTGATGAAGTCCTTCAGGATGGCATCCTTCATCACGAAACGCGGTAGCCGTGTCTTCGTACTGAACGAATCCTCGTCGTCATACTCCGGCGCCTCCGCCATATCATCCTCCTCCGACGTGTCCATCAGCGTGATCTCCTTCTGTTTGTTCCATTTTTGGTCGCAGATGGAGAAGGCGGCGAACTCATTCCCCTGCAGGCCGAGACATTGGTAAAGGAAGTGGTGGAAGTCCTCGAAGTTGCTGTTCGCAAGCACATCGACGTCCCTCACGAAATCTTCCACTTCGTCGTAATACACTTTAAATTTGTAATAGTACATAATGGTTAATGGTTAATGGTTAACGGTTAAAGGTTAAAGTAGAGACGCAGGATTTTGCGTCTCTACCACAAAGGATGGTTATTCCTCTTCGGGTTCTTCCATGTTGTGATAAACGTTGGTGACGTCGTCGTCCTCGTTGATTTTGTCGAGGAGGAGGTTCACTTCGGCGCGTTGTTCGTCGGTGAGGGTCTTGAGTTCCTTGGGAATGCGGTCGAACTTGAAGCTCTTGATTTCGAAGTTGTTGTCTTCCAGATATTTCTGGATGGAACCGAAAGCCTTGTATTCGGCTATGACGATGATTTCCTCGTCGTCGGCGTCGATTTCGGCGTCGAAGTCCATCATGGCGAGCTCGAACTCCTCGATGTCGATTTCAGGGGTGCGGGCGACGGTGAAGATGCACTTGTGGTCGAACAGGAAGTCGAGCATACCGGAGGTGCCGAGCGAGCCGCCGAACTTGTTGAAGTAGCTGCGGATGTTGGCAACGGTGCGCTGGTTGTTGTCGGTGGCCGCCTCGATGAGGATGGCGATGCCGTGGGGTCCGCGTCCTTCATAGACCATCTCCTTGTAGTCGGACATGTCCTTCTCGAAGGCGCGCTTGATGGCGCGTTCGATGTTGTCCTTGGGCATGTTCTCGTTCTTGGCCGTCTGTACGAGCAGGCGGAGCTTGGTGTTCTGGTCGGGGTCGGGGCCGCCGGCCTTGGCCGCCATCGTGATTTCCTTGCCCAGACGGGTGAACGTCTTGGCCAAATATGCGTTTCTCTTGAAGATTCTTGCCTTGCGATACTCAAAAGCTCTTCCCATTTTGTCTTATTTTAAATATGAATACTTTAGTTAGAACGATGTTGAAAAAAACGGCGCAAATATACAATTTTTTGGGATTTCCACCGTATCGCTCAAAAAATATGTCGCTGTTTTATTTCGGGTCGCATTTTTTTTTGTGCGTTCAATCGAACATGTCAATTATTTTTATATTTTTGCGACCTCAAAATCTGAGGCATGCAAATTTTGTAATCATCCTATAAATCATTCAAATTATGCAGAAAAAAGGAAACAAATACGGTACCCACCGCGTGATTGAACCCAAGGGCGTTCTCCCGCAACCCGCCAATAAGCTCGATAATAACATGGACGAGATTTGGGATAATGAAATCCTCATTGATGTCCAGACGTTGAACATCGATTCCGCTTCGTTCACCGACATCCACAACTACGCCAAGGAGCAGGCCGGTCCCGGCGCTCCCGTCGAGAAGGTGATGGAAGAGGTGAAGAAGGAGATGCTGCTGAACGTCGAGCTGCAGGGCAAGCACCGCAACCGCCGCACCGGCTCTGGCGGCATGCTGCTCGGCAAGGTAGAGAAAATCGGCGACGCGCTCAAGGGCAAGATCGACCTCAAGGAGGGCGACCGCATCGCCACCCTCGTCAGCCTCAGCCTGACCCCGCTCCGTATCGACGAGATCCTTGAGATCCGTCCCGACGTTGACCAGGTTGACATCAAGGGCAAGGCCATCCTTTTCGAAAGCGGCATCTATGCCAAGATCCCGACCGACATGCCTGAGAAACTCGCCTTGAGCGCCCTCGACGTGGCCGGAGCCCCCGCGCAGACCGCCAAACTGTGCCAGTACGGCCAGACTGTCGTGATTCTCGGTGCTGGTGGCAAGAGCGGTATGCTCTGCTGCTACGAGGCTAAGAAGCGCGTCGGCGTCACAGGCAAGGTCATCGGTATCGCCAACAGCCCCAAGAGCACCCAACGCATCAAGGACCTCGGCTTCTGCGACATCGTGGAGTCCGCCGCTGGCATGACCCCCGTGCAGGTCTATGAGCTCGTCGAGAGACTCACCGATGGCAAGATGGCTGATGTCACCATCAACTGCGTCAACGTCCCCGACCAGGAGATGACTGCTGTGCTCTGCACCAAAGACGATGGCATCGTCTATTTCTTCTCCATGGCCACCAGCTTCACCAAGGCCAGCCTCGGCGCCGAGGGCATCGGAAGCGACGTGAACATGATCATGGGCAACGGATATACGAAGGGACATGCTGAGTTCACCCTCCAAGAGCTGCGCGAAAGCCCCGAGCTTCGCAAGATCTTCGAGGAACTCTACGCATAACCCTCTCTATATATCACATTAGTAATAATTATCTGATGAAATAAGCGGTGTGTAACGAGCGCCGCTTATTTTTTTGTATGCAAAAATTGTGTACCTTTGCACGCCAAAAAAAATGCGACATGGGTAGAGTAATGGCCATCGACTACGGACAGAAACGCGTGGGGTTCGCCGTCACCGACGAGCTCCGGATCTGTGCGCACGCTTTGGAAACCGTTCCCGTCGCGCAATCCTTTGACTATCTGAAAGATTACCTTCAGAAGGAACGCGTCGATGTCATCGTCGTCGGCGAGGCGCGGCAGCTGGACAACACCCCGTCGGAGTCGTGTCGCTTCATCGAGCCGTTCGTCAACCGCCTGCGCAAGGAACTGCCGAAAATCTCCCCCGGCACCGAAATCGCCCGCATCGACGAGCGCTTCACCTCGCGCATCGCCTTCCAGACCATGATCGACATCGGGATGAAAAAGAAGGACCGCCGCGACAAGGCCAATGTCGATAAGATGAGCGCAGCTATTATTCTGCAGTCGTACCTGGAACAGCAAGATTTGATGAATTTAAGAAATAAGGAACAATGATATTACCGATTTATCTGTACGGAAACCCCGTCTTGAGAAAAACCGCCGTGGAAGTTGACCTCAACGACCCCGAGCTGAAGACTTTCGTGGAGAATCTCTACGACACGATGTACCATGCGGAAGGCGTGGGCCTTGCCGCGCCGCAGGTGGGCAGGTCCGTCCGCGTTTTTGTGGTCGATTCCGCCCCCTACAAGGAGATTTACCCCGACCACGAACCCTTCAAGGGCGCGTTCATCAACCCCACCATCACCGACCGCTTCGGCACCGACTTCGCCTTCTCCGAGGGCTGCCTCAGCCTGCCCCGCATCAACGAGGAGGTGGTCCGCAAGTCCGACATCCACATCACTTACTACGATGAGAACGGCGAATACCACGACTGTGACATCAACGGCGTCCTGGCCCGCATCATCCAGCATGAGTACGACCACCTGGAGGGCAAGGTCTTCACCGACAACCTCTCCCAGATCAAGAAGATGGTGCTTAAACGCCAGCTCTCTGACATCGCCAGCGGCAAGGTGCACCCGGCCTACAAAACCAAAAAATAGTTCCTTAAACAGCCTCGGAGAGGCAACACGCGCGAAGCGCAATTAACCCCACACAAGCGCAGCGCTGTGTGGGGCTATCGACCGCCGGGCACAAGCGCAGCGCAGTGTGGGGCTTTAACCCACATAGGCGCAGCGCAGTGAGGAACTATCGAAGCCCCGAGCGCAATATGAAGCTGAGAAAACGTATGACAATGAAACGAACAATCACCATAGCCATAGTCGCCCTGCTGCTCGCCGCCTGCGGCGGGACAAAGGAGCGCGCCACGAAGAAGGAAACCGGCCGCGAGGCGGACTCGATGATGGCCGCCTACCACTACTCGGACTCCCTGTATGCGAACGGCCGCATTGACACTGCCGCGTTCGGGGAGTTCATCGGACGTGCCGTCGCGTTTGCCGAAAAGCATCCCGCCGACACGCTTGCCCCCGAGATGCTCTTCCGTGCCGGCGTGGGCAGTATGATCCTGGCCAAGTCGGCTGGCAACGAGGTCTCGCGAGGCAAGAACGCCAAGAATGCGCTGGAGATCTTCAACCGGTTCCAGGAATTGTATCCCGACCTCAAACAGGCGCGGCTCTGCTATTGGCAGCGTGCTATCGTGTATGACGACATCCTCGGCGATTGGCGCAGCGCCGAATCCGAATACCGCGATTTCATCACCCGCTTCCCCGACGATTCGCTCACGCCTGTCTTTCAGCAATACCTTACGCTTTTGGGCAAGTCCGAAACGGAGATAGAGCGTAACCTATCCATTCCCCGATAAAATGGACATCTGTTTCTTCCAATCCAATCAGCAAACTGTTTTCCCTGCCGAGCTGTTGAGAAGTTTACAGATCACAGCCCTCGTTGTTCATAACTTATAATATCTTTTTGTCGCATAATCCACAGAAAGTGACTACTTTTGCGAATTAAAAATAGCGAGAATCAAAACATTAAATATCAAGCATTTATGAATCACGATTACGTATTGGTTGCCGGTCGGTCGAACCCGGAGTTGGCGAAAAAGATTGCAGATTGTCTGCACAAACCGTTGTTGTCGGTCGATATTCTCCAATTCAAAGATGGGGAAATCCAGGTTTATTACAACGAGAGCATTCGCGGACGCGATGTTTTCATCATCCAGCCGACATTCTCCCCGGCGGACAACATCATCGAGTTGCTGATCGCCATTGACGCTGCCAAGCGTGCCTCGGCCCGCAGCATCATCGCCGTCATCCCCTATTTCGGCTATGCGCGTCAAGACCGCAAAGACAAGCCCCGCACCTCCATCGGCGCCAAGCTGATGTGCAACCTGCTCACCACCGCTGGCGTGAGCCGTGTCATCACCATGGACCTCCATGCCGACCAGATCCAGGGCTTTTTCGAAGTGCCGGTCGATCACCTGTTCGCATCCAACGTCTTCATCCCGATGGTGAAGAACGCCGGTTGGGACAATATCAGCATCGCGTCTCCCGACACGGGCGGCACCAAGCGCGCCTCCACCTACGCGAAAGCCCTGAACTGCGAGCTTGCCATCGGCTACAAGCAGCGCGAAAAGCAGAACGAGGTCGCGTCGCTGCAGATTATCGGCGACGTGAAGGACAAGAACGTGATTCTGGTCGATGACATCATCGACACCGCCGGCACGCTCTGCAAGGCTGCCGCTCGCATCAAGGAGATGGGAGCCAAGAGCGTCCGCGCCATGTGCGCCCACGGCTTGTTCTCCGGCGATGCCCTCGAAAAAATCGAGAACTCCGTGCTCGACGAGGTGCTCATCACCGACACGATCCCGATGAAACGCCCGTGCGCCAAGGTGAAGGTAGTCTCCGTGGCCAAACTGCTGTCCGAAATCATCCTCAGCGTCGAGGACAACACTTCGATTTCCAGCCATTACTACGTGTAGCCGCCGGAAACCCGATCCATAGAACGTTTCAAATCTTGAATATGCCATCCAGAAAGGCCTTCCCACTCGGGAGGCCTTTCGTCTTGATGCACCAGGCCGTTTCGTTGCAAAAAACATGCCGTTGTCTGTGTAAGTTTTTGGAAATCAGAATGTAAAGAAAAAAAACGTTTTTCCAACCCGTATCTTATTTATATATATTATATTTGCACCCGCAAAAAAATATTCGTTATTTTGCGATAAAATGCTTATTATTAAATAGTTAGATATATGAAGATTTCTTACAAATGGCTGAAGGATTTGTTGAATTTTAACCTCACGGCGGAAGAGACGGCCGCCTACCTCACCGACTGCGGGTTGGAGGTGGAGGGGATTGAGACCTTCGAGACCGTGAAGGGTGGCCTGCGCGGCCTGAAGATCGGCGAGGTGCTCACTTGCGAGGCGCACCCCAACTCCGATCACCTGCACGTGACCACCGTCAACGTGGGCGAGGAGGAACCGCTGCACATCGTCTGCGGCGCCGCCAACGTGGCCGCTGGACAGAAAGTGGTGGTCGCCACTATCGGCACCGTGCTCTACAACGGCGACGAGTCCTTCACCATCAAGAAATCCAAGCTGCGCGGCGAACCCTCCGAGGGTATGATCTGCGCGGAGGATGAAATCGGCTTGGGTACCTCCCACGACGGCATCATGGTGCTGCCCGACGAGGCGGTCCCCGGCACCCCGGCAGCAGAGTATTTCAAGGTGGAGTCCGACACTATCTTCGAGATCGGCCTCACCCCTAACCGCTGCGACGCCATTTGCCACTTCGGCGTGGCCCGCGACCTTTACGCCTCCCTCATGCAGCACGGCATCCCCTGTTCCACGCTCGTGCGCCGCAACGCCCGCGAGGTGCAGCCGGTGGCCGGCGTGCACTCCCGCGTCGACATCGTCATCGAGAACACCAAGGACTGCCCGCGCTACTCTGGCGTGCTGATCGAAGGCATCAAGGTGCAGGAGTCGCCCGAATGGCTGCAGACCAAGCTCCGCTCCGTCGGCGTGCGCCCCATCAACAACATCGTCGATACCACTCAGTACATTATGCTCGAACTCGGCCAGCCGATGCACGCTTTTGATGCCGATAAAATCGAGGGTAACAAAGTGATTGTCAAGAACCTGCCGGAAGGCACTCCGTTCGTGACCCTCGATGGCAACGAGGTGAAGCTCAGCGCCGATGATCTGATGATCTGCAACGAGAAGGAGGGCATGTGCATCGCCGGCGTCTATGGCGGCCTGCACTCCGGCATCACCGAGAACACCACGCGACTTTTCCTCGAAAGCGCCTATTTCAACCCTGTGAGCATCCGCAAGACGGCGAAGCGGCACGGTCTCAAGACCGACGCCTCCTTCCGCTACGAGCGCGGTTGCGACCCGTCGATCACCGTCTATGCCCTCAAGCGCGCCGTGGAACTCGTCATGGAGCTTGCCGGTGGCTACCCCGTCATGGACATTGTCGATCGCTATCCCAACGAAATCGATCCCGTCCAAATCACCCTCTATTACGAGGATGTGAATCAAGTGGCAGGTAAAAATATTGATAAACAAACGATTACGAAAATATTGGTGCTGCTTGACATGGAGGTGAAACCCGCCGGCGATGACAAGATTATCGTGACGGTGCCCCAGAACAAGGCGGACGTGACCCGTCCCATCGACCTGATTGAGGAAATTCTCCGTATCTACGGCTATAACAATATTGAAATCCCGACGACGCTGACCTACGATATGTCCTGTCTGAGACAGAACGACAGTTCCTACCAGATGCAGATGTCTATCTCTAAATATTTGGCTGATAATGGTTTCTATGAGGTGATGAACAATTCCCTCACGAAGGCCGAATATGCGCAGCAGTACGATTTCCTGGACGAGGTGGAGACGGTGAAGCTGCTCAACCCGCTGAGCAGCGAGCTCAACGCCATGCGGCAGACGCTGCTTTTCTCCGGCTTGGAGAACGTGATGCGCAATGTCAACAACAAGGCCGCCGACCTGCGCCTGTTCGAGTTCGGCAAGACTTACCATCTGAATCCGCAGACGACGAAGGAGGAAGACGTCACGGTGCGCTATCAGGAGCGCGACATGATGTCGATGTTCGTGACGGGCAAGCTCGGCGAGGACAACTGGGAGGGCAAGACTCCCGCCGCCGACTTTTTCTACCTGCGCAACGTGATCGACAACTTCCTGGCGAAGATCAACTTCCCGATGGAGAAGGTGCAGCTGGTGACCAACGGAGAGCCGCGTATGTTCGCGCAGCATGTCTCCTACAAGGTCGGTGAGCAGATGCCGATACAGGTCGGCGTGCTCCGTGCCGACATTCTGCGCCAGTTCGACCTTAAGAAGCCGGTCTATTACGCGGAGATCGATGTCCGGATACTGAACGAGCTGGTTCAGGGCCGTAAGGTCTCCTACCAGGCAATCAACACCTTCCCGGCCGTGCGCCGCGACCTCGCTTTAGTGGTGGACAAGGAGGTGAGCTACGACACGTTGGAGAAAATCGGTTACAAGTATGCATCCAAGTTGTTGAAGCAGGTGAACCTGTTCGATGTCTATGAGGGCAGCGGTGTCGACGACGGCAAGAAGTCGTATGCCCTGAACTTCGTGCTGCAGAGCGCGGACAAGACTCTCACCGACGAGGAAATCAACAAGGTGATGAACAAGCTGATTGCCGCCTACGAGCGCGAGGTGGGCGCGAAGTTGCGTTAGTATTGGCACGATTGTTGTTGTGATGATTGTTTTTGAAGGAACAGAGGCTTTGCCGAGACTGGAGAGTCCGGTGGTCGCCGTCGGCGCGTTCGACGGGGTGCACCTCGGGCATGTCCGCATCCTGCGTTTCCTGCGCGAGCAGGCGGAACGGATCGGCGGCGTGAGCGTGGTGCTGACCTTCGACCCTCATCCGCGCACGGTGCTGCAGCCCGACTCGGACTTCTTCACCATCAACTCGTTGGAGCGGAACCTGCAGCTGATCGGCGAGCAGGGCATCCAGGTGGTGGTGGTACAGCCCTTCACGAAGGCGTTCTCCGAGATGACGTACCAGCAGTTCATTGAGGAGGTCATTGTCGGGAGGCTGCAGGCCCACACCCTCGTGATGGGTCCGAACCACGCTTTCGGACGGCACCGGGAAGGCCACCACGACAACATCAAGGCTTTCTGCCGCGACCACAGCCTCGAAGTGGTTGACATCCCCGAGGAGATGTGGCACTCCGCCGGCGTGCATTCCGCCGTCATCCGCGAGCACATCCGCCAGAAAGACTGGGAAACCGTCGATGCGATGCTCGGCTATCCCTATTCGGCCCACACAAGCGCAGCGCAGTGTGGGATAAACTCCTAAACTCCTAAACTTCTAAACTTCTAAACTTCTAAACCGTAAACCGTAAACCGTAAACTAATATATGAGCAAGAACCTAATCATCGTCGAGTCTCCGGCGAAAGCGAAGACCATCCAGAAGTTCATCGGCAAGGATTACACCGTGATATCCAGCAAGGGACACGTGCGCGACCTGCCTGCCAAGGGCATGGGCATAGACATCGCCCACGACTTTGAACCGCAGTACGAGGTTCTGGATGACAAAAAGGCACTCATCAGTGACATCAAGAAGAAGGCTGCCGAGGCGGACACCATCTGGCTCGCAACCGATGATGACCGCGAGGGCGAGGCCATCTCCTGGCATTTGATGGAGGTGACCAAGATGGATCCAGCAAAGGTCAAACGAATTGTGTTTCATGAAATTACGAAACCGGCTATCGAAGAGGCCCTTTCCAATCCGCGCACGTTGAACGTGGATTTGGTGAACGCCCAGCAGGCGCGCCGCGTGCTCGACCGTCTGGTCGGTTTTGAGCTGTCGCCCGTTCTGTGGCGCAAAGTGCGCCCGTCGCTGTCGGCGGGTCGCGTGCAGTCGGTGGCCGTCAAGCTCATTGTGGAACGCGAGCACGAAATCGAGAAGTTCAACAGCACCTCTTCGTACAAGGTGGATGGTGTTTTCACCACGCCCCGCGACGCGAAGATTGAGCTGGGGGCGGAGTTGAACAAGCGTTTCGCCACCAAGGAGGACGCCATTGCGTTTTTGGAGCATTGCCGCAACGCCAACTTCCAGATCTCGGCCATTGAGAAGACGCCGGGCAAGAAGTGCCCCGCGCCGCCGTTCACCACCTCCACGTTGCAGCAGGAGGCCGCCCGCAAGCTCGGCTTCTCCGTGTCGAAAACCATGGTGGTGGCCCAGCAACTCTACGAGGCCGGTTACATCACCTATATGCGTACCGACTCCGTGAATCTGTCGAATATGGCGCTGGCCGTCGCCAACAAGGTGGTGTCCGAGAAATACGGCGAAGACTACGCCAAGACCCGTAAGTACGTCACCAAGTCGAAAGGTGCCCAGGAGGCGCACGAGGCCATTCGTCCCACCGACCTGGCCCGCGAGACCGTTCCGGGCGACACGTTCGCCAAGAACCTCTACGAGCTGATCTGGAAGCGCACCATCGCCTCGCAAATGAGCGACGCCAAGACCGAGAAAACCACCATTTCCATACCTGTGGAAGGCCGTTCCGAGAAGTTCGTGGCCACCGGCGAGGTAATTCTCTTCCCCGGCTTCTTGAAAGTCTATACCGAATCAAGGGACGACGACAATGAGGAAATCAAGGGCATGTTGCCCGCCATGCAGGTGAACGAGGTGCTGAACGCCAAGCAAATCAGCTCCACCCAGCGGTATGCGCAGCCGCCGGTGCGCTACACCGAGGCCAGCCTCGTGAAGAAACTCGAGGAACTCGGCATCGGCCGCCCTTCCACCTACGCGCCTACCATCTCCACCATTCAGAAGCGTGAATATGTCCGCAAGGCCACTCGCCAGGGCAAGGAGCGCCAATACGTCTGCCTCACGCTCACCGCCAACGGCATCAAGGAGGAAATGAAGAAGGAGAAATACGGCTATGAGAAGGACAAGCTGATCCCGACAGACGTGGGCATCGTGGTGAACGACTATCTGCAGGAGAACTTCAAGGACATCATGGACTACGGCTTCACCGCTGATGTGGAGAAGGAGTTCGACGACATCGCCGAGGGAAAGGCCAACTGGCAGGACATGATGCGTCGGTTCTACGGTGACTTCCATCAGCAGGTCGATACCGCCATCAATTACTCCACCAAGGCCAGCGGCGAACGGCTGTTGGGTTACGACCCGAAAACCAACGAGAAGGTGTTCGCCAAACTGGGCAAATACGGCCCGATGGTGCAGATCGGCGAGTCCTACGCCGACGCGAAGCCCCGCTACGCCCGCCTGCAGGCCGACCAGTTCATCGACACCATCACCTTGGAAGAGGCACTCGACCTGTTCCGTCTGCCCCGCACCGTGGGCGAATGGAACGGCAAGGAGGTCTCCGTGGGGGTGGGACGCTTCGGGCCCTACGTCCGCTACGACAACAATTTTGAGTCCATCCCGAAGACGGAGGATCCGTATTCCATCTCGCTGGAACGCTGTATTGAACTGATTGAAGGAAAGTTGAAGAAAAACGAAGAGCGTACCCCGCACTTGGTCGGCCATCTCGATGGAAAGGAGATCCTCGCCGCCGCCGGCCGCTACGGTCCCTATATAAAATATGACGGCAAGAACATCACCTTGGACAAGGGCACGGACATCAATGCCCTCACGGAGGAGCAGGCCATCGAGTTCATCCGCAACAAGGAGACCCGCAATGTGCTGCTCTCCTACAACGAAGATGCCAATCTGAAGGTGATGAACGGTCGCTACGGCCCATACATTACCAATGGAACTGACAATTTTAAGATCCCTAAAGATATGGTAGCCAATAAGTTGAGCTATCAAGACTGTGTGAAGATTATTCAAGAGACCGCCCCGACGGCCAAGAAACGCACGATAAGGAGAAAAAGATCGTAGGCCATGGATTTGTCGCTCTATTTTGAACCGGTCACGCGGGAGTCGTTGCATCTGTCGGACATGGAAAACCTGTCCGACCGTCTGCTATATAATATATTATTGTATAATCCCGAAGGTACTCTTGACATTCAGGAGGCTGACATTGCCATTATGGGGGTGGGGGAGGTGCGCAACACCTACCAAAACCCGTCGTGTGCGCTCGCGCCTGACGAGATCCGCCGACAGTTTTATCAGCTCTATGGATGGCGTAAGTCGGTGAGAATCATTGATTTGGGGAATTTTCGATTAGGCAAGACGGTGGACGACACCTATTCCGCGATGTCGGAGGTGATTGCCTACTTGGTGGAGAACAAGGTGGTGCCGATCATCCTCGGCGGCGGCAACGATTTGGCGTTCGCCAACTACCGCGCCTACGAGTTGATGGAGCGCGTCGCCAACGTGGTGGCCATTGACTCCTGTTTCGACTTCGGCAGCGAGGGCGCTCCGATCCGCTCCGACGGCTATGTCAACAAGATGGTGCTGCAACAGCCCAATTTCCTGTTGAACTACGCCAACATCGGCTATCAAAGCTACATGAACAGTCCGGAATCGGTGGGAATGATGGAGAGCCTCTTCTTCGAAACCTACCGGGTGGGGCTGATGCGCCGGAACATCGAGGAGGTGGAGCCCGTGGTGCGCAACGCCGACATGGTGTCGCTCGACATCTCCGCCGTGCGCCGTTCTGATGCCCCGGGGTGCCCCCACAACTCCTCCAACGGCTTCTACGGTGAGGAAATCTGCCAGATTGCCAAGTATGTGGGACTCAGCGACAAACTTTCGTCGTTCGGCATCTACGAGTATGACCCGACCCTCGATTTCAACAACCAAACCTCGCAGCTGATTGCGCACATACTCTGGTATTTTGTGGAAGGGTTCACCTTCCGGCAGAACGACGGGCAGTTCAAGAACAAGGCCGACTATCGCCAGTTCAACATCTCCGTCACGGGTGCGTTAGACGAGATGGTCTTCTACAACAGCAAGAAGTCCGGACGCTGGTGGGTGGTGGTGCCGATGTACCAGAAAGATCGGGATCAGGTGCAGAATTACTACCTGCCTTGCTCCAAGCGCGACTACGACCTCGCCTGCGAGGACAAAATCTCGGACCGCTGGTGGCGAACCTATCACAAAGTGAATCCGTAGTTTAGAACTTAGAACTTAGAACTTAGAACTTAGACTTAGACATAGAACTTAGACTTAGACTTAGACTTTGAACTAAGAAATTAAGAATTATAAATAAAATTATAGTATTATGAAGAAAACATTACTTTTTTGTGTGTGCGCGGTGGCCTTTGTGTTCGCCAATGCGCAAGTGGATGAGAAGACTGCCGCGGACGAGGCCTTGAAGACCAAGGTGAAGTCTGTGGAGGTGGACAGCGCGAAGAACTGGAAGTGCACCGGTGTGGTGGGCCTGAACGCCTCCCAGACGGCGCTCTTCAACTGGGCTGCCGGCGGTGACGACAATGTGACTGGCTTCGTCTATGCCAACGTCACCCTCTCTTACAAAAAGAACAAGTGGACGTGGGACAGCAACCTCGACACGGAATTAGGTGAGATGTACTCCTCCGACCTGAACCCGAAGTGGAGGAAAGCCAACGACAAAATCAACTTCACTACGAAAGGCGGTTACCAAATGCACCCGCAGTGGTATCTGACCCTCCTGGGAAGTTTCCGTACGCAGTACAGAACCGGTTACAAGTATCTGAACAATGAAGCCGGGGATAAGGAACTGATTTCCAAGGGTATGTCGCCTTCCTACACCGACCTCGCCTTGGGTGTCGAGTATCGTCCGAACGACATCTTTACCATCGGTGTCTATCCTGTCGCCGGCCGTATGACCACCTGTCTGGAAGAGTCGCTCCGTCCCAATTACGGCCTTCCGTTGAAGGAAGACGGCACGTACAAGCCGGTGGGCGTGAACATGGGTCTTCGCATCAACGGCGGCATCAACTACACGTTGGTGAAAAACCTGAAGATCATCTCCACCGTCACGCTGTTCACGCCTTATACGGCCAAGATTCACGACAAGGAGAACGGTCAGCCGTTCGGCAATTTCGATGTTGACTGGGACGTGGCCATCACCTATAATTTCCTCAAGGTGTTCAGCGTCAGCTTGATGACTTCGCTGAAGTATTACGACAAAGTGATGATCGCCGGCAAGAACTGGGATGGCATAGAGGGTCACCCCGGATACCCTGCCGCCCGCGTCCAGTTCAAGGAAGTGATCGGCTTGGGCATCGGCTACAGTTTCTAATCTTTCGGGAAGTCACTTTTGTTGAATCAAATTATTCGTAATGAGACAATTAAGAATTACAAAGCAGGTTACCAACCGTAGCGAGACACCGTCGTTGGACAAATACCTGCACGATATAGGCAAGGTTCCCCTGTTGACCGCCGATGAAGAGGCGGAACTGGCGCGCCGCATCAAGAACGGCGACGATGACGCCCTGGAGAAATTGACGAATGCCAACTTGCGCTTCGTGGTTTCGGTGGCGAAACAGTACCAGAACCAGGGTATCACCTTGTCGGACCTGATCAATGAAGGCAACCTGGGTCTCATCAAGGCGGCGCACCGCTTCGATGAGACCAAAGGCTTCAAATTCATCTCGTTCGCCGTGTGGTGGATTCGGCAGGCCATCCTACAGGCCATCGCGGAGCAGTCGCGCATCGTGCGCCTGCCCATGAACAAGGTAGGCGTCATCAACAAAATATACAAGACGATGGGGATTCTGGAGCAGGAGTTGCAGCGCGAACCGAAAGTCTCGGAAATTGCCGAGCGCATGGGCATGACCGAGGACGAGGTCAAAGATTCGCTGAAGAACTCCCCCAAGCACCTCTCCATGGATGCCAGCCTCACCTCCGACGACGATACCAACATGTACGACGTGCTTCGCAACGAGGACACGGTGTCACCCGACAAAGAGCTGATCTACGAGTCGTTGCAGCAGGAGCTCGGCACCGTCATTGACACGCTCCCGCAGCGTGAGGCGGACATCCTCAAGCTCTTCTACGGCCTCGGCAGCAAGCATCCCATGACCCTCGACGAGATCGGCGAGAAGTTCGACCTCTCCCGCGAGCGTGTCCGCCAGATCAAGGAGAAGGCCATCCGCCGCCTCCGCCACAACGCCAAGTGCAAGGCACTGCAAGCGTATTTGTAACGGTTAATAGTTAATAGTAATTGAACAATACTTCCAAAAAGGGCTGAAAGCCCGACCTATGTCAACCCAGGGTGAGCTTAGCGAGCCCTGGAAAAAAAAGAAAAAAACATGAACAAACTAAGATTAAAAGATATCATCAAGACCCCCGAAGTGGTGGGTATTGGCAACCCTGTGGATGTAAAGGGTTGGGTCCGCACCAAGCGCGGCAACAATTTCGTGCAATTCATAGCCCTCAACGACGGCTCCATCGTCACCAACCTGCAGGTGGTGGCCGACACGGACAAGTTCGACGAGGCTTTGCTGAAGCAAATCACCACCGGTTCGTGCATCCACGTGACCGGCAAGTTGGTGGAGTCGCAGGGCAAGGGCCAGAACGTGGAGGTCCAGGCCGAGACCATCGAGGTCTATGGCACCGCCGACCCCGAGCAGTATCCTTTGCAAAAGAAGGGCCACTCGATGGAGTTCCTGCGGGAAATCGCCCATTTGCGTCCCCGCACCAACTATTTCGGATGCGTGTTGCGCCTGCGCCACGCCATGGCTTTCGCCATCCATAAATACTTCAACGACAGAGGGTTCTTCTACCTTCACACCCCGCTGATCACCGCCTCCGACGCGGAGGGAGCCGGCGAGATGTTCAATGTCACCACGTTCGACCTCAATAACGTGCCCCGCACCGAAGATGGGGCGGTCGATTACAAGCAGGACTTCTTCGGCAAGCACACCAACCTGACCGTCTCTGGACAGTTGGAGGGCGAACTCGGCGCCCTGGCACTCGGCAATATCTACACCTTCGGACCCACGTTCCGCGCCGAGAACAGCAATACGCCGCGCCACTTGGCCGAATTCTGGATGATCGAGCCCGAGATGGCCTTCTACGACATCAAGGACAACATGGACCTCGCCGAGGATTTCATCAAGCACCTTGTGCAGTATGCCCTCGACAACAACATGGATGACCTTAAGTTCCTCAACGACATGTTCGACAAGGAGCTGATTGCCCGCTTAGAGTCGGTCACGAAGGTCGATTTCGTGCGCCTGGGCTACACCGAGGCCATCGATATCCTGCTGCAAGCCAAGAAAAAGTTCGAATATCCCGTGAAATGGGGCATCGACCTGCAGTCCGAGCACGAGCGCTACCTTGTGGAGAACCACTTCAAGAAGCCGGTCATCCTGACGGACTACCCGAAGGAGATCAAGGCCTTCTACATGAAGCAGAACGAGGATGGCAAGACGGTGCGCGCCATGGACGTGCTTTTCCCGACCATCGGCGAGATCATCGGCGGTTCCGAGCGCGAGGCCGACTACCAGAAACTGCTCAACCGTGTCCACGAACTGGGCATGACCGAGGAACAGTACTGGTGGTACTTCGACACGCGCAAGTTCGGCTCTGCGCCGCACTCCGGCTTTGGACTCGGTTTTGAGCGCCTGCTGCTCTTCGTCACCGGCATGACCAACATCCGCGATGTGATTCCGTTCCCGCGTACTCCGCAAAATGCTGAATTCTAACGGATTGTATGCCATCTCAGAATAAAATTTCTTTGGAGCAGAAAAACGTTCAGCGGCAGGTCGGCCTGCCGCTGACGTTGCAGCTCATGCATTTGGTGGAACTGCCGTATGCTTCTCTCGAACAGGAAATCCGCAATGCGGTGGACGACAATCCCGCCTTGGAAATCTATGACGAAAACGAAGAGGAGATGGGTGCGGAATCCCGTGAGGATTTTACGCACGAGGAGTATGACTCGAACGGGGATCCGTTAGAACTTTCAAATTCAGAACTTCCTGAAGATGAGATTTTTAAGGAGGATTATTACCGCGACAGCGACGATTATGACGAGGGCTTCTCGGATATGGAGTTGGAGAACAACATCGCCAAGGTCAATGCCCCGGACGAATTGCCGAGAAATCCCAAGTCCGATGTCTATTACGAGTCGGTGCGCGAACAGTGGCAGAACCAGTTAGGAGAGATGGACATGACTGAAAAGGAGTCCAAAATCGCCACCTATCTGATGGGAACTTTGGATGATGCGGGCTACCTTCACGCTGATTTGCAAGCCATTGTGAACGAGTTGCTCTATACGGAGAACATTCAGACGGACAAGGCTGAGGTGGAGCGTGTGCTCACGCATTTTGTGCAGGAGTTGGACCCGCCGGGTACGGGTGCCCGCAACCTACAGGAGTGCCTGCTGCTGCAGCTCGACCGTATCGCGGACCCCACGCCTGCGCACCAACTTGCCCGCAGTTTGCTGACCCAGCAGTTCGACTTGCTGACCAAGCGGCACTACGACCGCATTCTTGCTGCCATGGGAATCACGGACGAAGAACTCAAGTCGGCCTTGGAGGTCATTCAGAAATTGGACCCTCGTCCTGTCGCATCAGACTCCCCGATGCTGAAAACCGCCGAGACCATCATCCCCGATTTCACCATCACCAACCGTGATGGCAAGCTGACGCTGACCCTGAACAACCAATATGTGCCTAAGGTGCGGATAAACAAGGAGTTCAGCAACGAATATCGCTTTCTTTCCAAAGAGGAATACAATCGGAGGAAAACCGAAGCCGAGCGTTTCATGAAAAAATATGTCGATGACGGGATGCAGTTCATCAAGACCCTGTCGTTGCGGGAAATGCTGCTTTACAATACGATGTACGCTATCATGCAACACCAGCGCGAGTACTTCCAAACGGGGGATAATAGGAGTCTTAAACCGATGATTCTCAAAACGATAGCGCAGGAAGTCGGGGCTGATATTTCCACGATTTCCCGGGTGTCGAACAGTAAGTATGTGCAGACGGACTTCGGCATTGTCCCGCTCAAGCACCTCTTTTCCGAAGCCGTGAACGATGAGGATGTCTCCTCGAAGGAAATCAAGCAGATTCTGGGCGACTTGGTGGAGGCTGAAGACAAACGGAAGCCGCTTTCTGACGACAAGATCTGCGCTATGCTGCAGGAGAAAGGGTACAGTATCGCCCGTCGCACCGTCGCGAAATACCGTGAGCAATTGGGTATCCCTGTGGCGCGGCTGCGGAAGGAGCTGTAGTCAATGTTTCCATTTGATTTTTGATTATTAGAAATAGAGCTATGCAAGATTACCAAATCAGATTGATGACCATGGAAGATTACGACCAGGTTTATAACTTGTGGTCGATTACAGAAGGAATGGCCTTGCGCGGGTACGATGATTCTGCGGAGGGCATTGCCAAATTCCTGAAAAAGAATCCTACCTCGAATTTCGTGGCAGTGAAAGACGGTGAGATTGTCGGGGTGATAATGTGCGGTATGGACGGGCGGAGGGCCTACATATACCATACGGTGGTACGGAAGGACCTCCGGCAGCAGGGGATCGGGAAGGCATTGTTGCGCATGGTGTATCACGCCATCGAGTCCGAGGGCATCAAGAAAAACGGTCTTTTGGTGCTGAAAAACAACGAAATAGGCAACAAGTTCTGGCAGATGCAAGGCTGGACGGAGCGCGTTGACCTGAACTATTACAGCAAAAGCAACGTGGAACAATAGGTTTCACGTTGCTTTTTTTTCCCTTTTTTAGCTTTTTTAGAACGCATACTTCACGTGCAGCAGAATCTGCCACGTGGAGGAGAGGTTGTTATATACCGACCATGAATTTGGGGTGAAGGTATAGACGTTGTCTCGGTATTGCAGCACTACATCGTTGTCGAGCACTTTGTAGGCTCCCCATTTGGAGGAGAGGAGGTTGCCGATGTTGCGGAAGTCCACTCCGATGTCAAGGGTTTGCTTATGGCCGCTGGTGTTGAAGTAAATCTCCTGTGAAATTTTGAAGTTGATGCGGTTGACCCATGGGGCTTTGCCGCCGTTGCGCTTGGAGTATTCGCCGCGGTGCTTGCTCAGATAGGGATCGTTGGTGATGAAGGTTTCGAAAGCGGCGCGGTTCTCTTCGGATGTGAACGGCATGGCGGCCAGTTCCTCAGCCGTGGGGATGTACATCAGCTGCGGACTGGTCAGGCCGCTGACATTGCTGATGAGGTAGGAGTAGCGGGTTCTGTAATAGCCGTCATATACGCCCATGTTGAGGCCTTCGTAGAAGAGTCCGAGCTTGGTGGCGGTGCGGTCGCCCTCCTTGATGTTGTATCCAATGGAGCCAATCACGCGGTGGGGTGCCACGTAGGCGGAATATCCCAGTTCCGGGCTGTTGCAGTCGTTCACGTTGGCGGTGTTGGCGAACGACGACACCTGGTCGCCTGCGCCGTCGGAGAGGTTGTTTGCGTAGCTGTAGGTGTAGGCGGCCATCAGATTGAGACCGAAGTGAAACTCCTTGAACAGTTGCGCAGTGAGGGCGAGGTACTGGCCGTGGAGGCCTTTCTCGTTATGCAGGTAGTAGCCTCCCATTGTGGCACCGGCCTTGTTGGTGATGCCCTCGCTCACATAGTGCGTGCGAGCGTCGGGTTCGCCGGGCAGCCGGATGGTGCCGTCTTCCTTATAACCTAACAATGTGGCGTATATCTCGTTGATATTGAAGGAATAGACCCCTTCAAACGTGACTTTGATGTCGCCTGGGATTATCAGGTCGAGGGCTAAGGACGACTTCCAGGTCGTGGGCATGCGCAGGTTTTTGGCGAGTACGGTGGCGCTGGTGGGCGCGGGCAGTCCGTAGTTCAGGTAGGCCTGGCCGTGGTGGATGCTGTTGATGATTTCCTCTTGGTCGGTGCTGAATCCAGGTACGTCGAGGCCGGTTGTGGTGTTGGCTATGTATTGGTATTGCAGGCAGTTGGAGTTGCCGGCGGCACTCACTAACCAAACGTTGGGAATGCGGCCCGTGAAGAGGCCCGTGCCGCCACGGAGAACGACTTTGCGCTTGTGGGTGATGTCCCAGTTGAAACCGATGCGGGGCGAGATGTGGAAGTCGGACTGCGGGATGTCGGCAGTGCTGAGGCCCGCGAACGAGCTGTTCGGGTTCGCGGCGACGATGGCGTCGAACTCGGCGTTGCGGTTGTCGTGGCGGAAGCGGGTGAAAGGCATCTCCAACCGCAGTCCGGCGGTCAGCTTGAAGAATTTGTTGAACTCTATTTCATCTTGTGCGTAGATGGAGACTTGGGTCTGGTTGAAAGTCGGGAACACCTGCTTGGTGGGCGTTTCGGTGTTGGCATGGGTAATCATGAATAGCGACGGACCGGCTCCTTCCACGTCGTTGACATCATCGAGGAACGACTGCCAGGAGTCATAGACGTACCAGCCTGCGCCGCCTTGCAGGAAGCCGTTCTCCACGCGGTTGAACTCGATCTGCGCACCAGCCAAGATGGTGTGTATGTTGATCTTGTAGGTGAACTCGTCGGTGGCGGTGAGGGTGTTCACACGGCGCAGGTTGCCGTAGGAGAACGGGTCGGGACCGAAAGTGGTGAACAAGGCCAACTGTTGGACTCCGTGGACATCAATGTAGGGCTCTAAAATATCGACGGTCGGGAAAAGCCCGCCCTCGAAAGAGCGCGGCTCGTTCTGCAGCGACCAGGTGAGGCGGGCCATGTTGCTGGCCTTGTCGTTCATCAGGCGGCTGTTCAGCTCGGCGGCCACCGAAGTGAAGTCCATATACTGGTAGTAGCGTGCCGACTCGAACGGTATGGCGTATTGGGAGGTCCGGCCTGCATTGTAGCGGTTCACCACGTAGGGAATTCCGTCGGAGACGACCGTCGTGTTGGATCCGCCTAACGGGCTCATGGAGAGCGACGGGGGATTGGAATTGGAGACATGCGTGTGGCTCACCCGGATGAGGAACTGGTTGTAGTCGTCAATGTTCCAGTCCAAACGGCCGAAAATCTTGTAGTCGGGGGTGCTGAGGGAGTAGTTCTGGAAGCGGCCGGGGTCGTAGCCGAAGCGGTCGCCCAAGAACTGGTGGATGGTCTCCATCTGCGCCACCGTCGGGCGGTTGTAGCCGGTACTGCCGCCGTAGGCGTAGCTCTCGTCGGGACGCGCCTGGATGGAGGAACCCGCCTCGTGGTCGGTAGTGTATTCGCCATTGAGGAAGAAGAAGAGCTTGTTCTTGACAATGGGGCCGCTGAGGGTGAAGCCAACGGTGTTGTTCTGTGTACGGGAGGAGGTCAGCGCGTTGTCGCCAATCTTCTGCCCTTGCAGCGCGCTGCCTGTGAAGTAGTCATAGACCGACCCGTGCCAAATGTTGCCTCCGTGCTTGGTGACCATGTTGATGGAACTGCCGGTGAATCCGCTGTGCCGCACGTTGAAAGGGGTGATGTTGATGTCAAGTTGGTCGATGGCCTCTATGGAGATGGGGGTGCCGCCGGCCGGCAGGCTCGACCCGATGCCGAATGCGTTGTTGAAGCCGGCACCGTCCACAGAGACTGCCGAGGAACGGTAGTTGCCGCCTCCGATCGACATGCCGATGTCGGACCCGATGCTCTGCGGAGTGAGCTTCAGCACGTCATTCAAGTTGCGCCCCACGTTGGGCACCGCCTCTATGGTCTCCGAGCCGAGGAACAGGCTGGTGCCCGACCGGTGGATGTTCATCGAGGAGTTCTCGCCATCGCCGAACACCATCACCTCCTCCAGTCGCGTCGAGGAGGGCGTGAGCACAGCATCCACCACGACCGTCTCGCCTAACGGGGCATCCACCTCCGTGATCAGCATCGTATTGAAGTTGAGCCGTTCTACCCGCACGGTGTACGGGCCTCCCGCCATGATATTGGTGACCACGTAGATGCCGCGGCTGTTGCTGATGGCGTAGTATGCCGTCCCGGTCGGGTCGTGGACGACCGTCACAACGGCGTTCTCGATGGGGTCCTTGCCGTCGCTGATGTGGCCGGTGATGGCCGACGTGGTGGTCTGCGCGAACGAGGTCGCGGCTGATAGCACGCTGAACAAGATGGCCAGCAACAGACCCGAAAAGGCCGTAAAGGTGACTTCTCTCCTATAAGACAAGGGTGCACTTTGAATCATATTTCGCTTACTTTATTATTCTAAAATATTGAAAACAAATAAGTTGTCGGCAATAGTCACAAATTGCCAAAGCATACTTTTTTATGCTGCAAAATTACAAAAAAAAACTATTTTTGCACCTGTTTTTTTGACTTAGAGCTTAGACTTAGACTTTGAACCCTGAATCTTAAATCAACGAAAATGATAACATTCTGCATCTCTTTAGTGTTATTGGTGTTGGGATACTTGTTCTACGGCAAAGTGGTGGAGCGAGTGTTTGGAATTGACGAGAACCGGCCGACGCCGGCGCAAACGATGGCCGACGGGGTCGATTACGTCCCGATGAAGCCGTGGAAGCTTTTCCTTATCCAGTTTTTGAACATTGCGGGTGTGGGCCCGATTTGCGGTGCCATCATGGGGGCGCAGTTCGGCACGGCCGCCTACTTGTGGATTGTCCTCGGCTGTATTTTCGGCGGCGCGGTCCACGACTACTTTTCCGGCATGATTTCGCTGCGTGAGAATGGTTGCAGTTTGCCTGAAACGCACGGCAAGTACCTCGGTAACGGTGTCAAGCAGTTCATGCGCGGCTTCATGGTGCTGCTGATGGTGCTGGTCGGGGTGGTCTTCGTGAACACGCCCGCCCAGTTGCTGCAGACGCAGTTCACCCCCAACATGAGCGTTTATGTCTGGGTTGTGATTATATTGGCTTACTATTTGATAGCTACGCTGTTGCCTATCGACAAGGTGATAGGTCGCATCTATCCGGTCTTCGGTTTCTTGCTGATGGGCATGGCCGTGGCCATTTTGGTGGCATTCATCATCTACCGTCCGGAAATTCCCGAATTGTGGAGCGGCTTGCAGAATCGTCATCCGCAGGCGGCTGCCAACCCGATTTTCCCGATGATGTTCATTTCCATCGCGTGCGGTGCAGTCTCCGGCTTCCATGCCACGCAATCGACCTTGGTGGCGCGCTGCATGACCAATGAGCGCCAGGGACGTCACATCTTCTACGGGGCCATGATCGTGGAGGGCATCGTGGCGCTGATCTGGGCTGCTGCTGCGGCCTATTTCTACCATTCCGACGCGGCGCTGCAGACCAAGAGCGGCCCCGCCATGGTGAGCCATATCGCCAACACGTGGTTCCCGACGGCTGTCGCGGTCGTCACCATCCTCGGTGTCATCAGCGCGGCGGTCACCTCCGGCGATACGGCGTTGCGCTCTGCTCGCCTCATTATCGCCGACTTCATGCATCTGGAACAGAAGAGTATCTCAAAACGGCTCTGGATTGCCATTCCGCTGTTTGCGGTTACGGGCGGATTTCTGGTCTTCAGTCTCGCTGCCCCCGGCGGATTCCAGGTGATTTGGCAGTATTTTTCCTGGGCCAACCAACTGCTCGCCGCCTTCACGCTGTGGGCGGTCACAGTGTATCTGCGCCGTGAAAAAACGCAGCCCTACTACTGGATGTCGCTTATCCCCGCCATCTTCATGACGATGGTCACGGTGAGTTTCATCTTCGTCTCCGGCACCTGTCTCGGTGCCTTTGTGCCGCGCACACTTGGCTACGCCCTCGCCGCTGCCATTACGGCAGGTGTCGCTGGGCTTTTCTTCGTCAAGGAGAAAGGGGCGATGGTGCTGGGCGAACGTTAGGTCTTCACGAACATGGCGCGAGCCACGGATTTCCCTTTTTGATATAAGACGACTACATAGTGGCCGGCAGGAAGCCCGCCTATGTGGATTTCTTGGGTGTCATTGCTGATTTTGGCACTCTTCACGCGGTGCCCGACGGAATCGTAAATCACGGCTTTGTCGGCTTGGGACGCATCGGTTCGGAGCGTGATGGAACTGCTGGCCGGGTTCGGGTAGAGATTCAGCCGGACGAAGACGGGCGATGTCAGCGAAACGCCCTCGTCGGCCGTGGCGAAGCAGTATTGCCCCGGGAGCAGCTCGGTGGTGATGTAAGCGTTGTAGGGTGAGCCTGTGCGGGTGTAGGAGACGGGCATCCAAGTGCCTGTGCCGTTTGGGCGGTACATGAGTCGGAGGTTGTCGAAACTTTCGCCGTTGTCAAACAGGTCGTAATCTAACTGTCCGTTTCCGCGTATGAGGCGGAATCGACAGGAGCCTTCGGGAGTTCCGCCGGTATAATGTATTGTCCAATAGTGTGTTTGCGAAAATTTGTGGAAGCCGTCGGGTAGGGGAGACGGCGCGGTGGGGGCTACGAGATGGTGCTCTACCCGGAAAAGTGTCGTGTCGTCAATTTGGCTGATTTGTGCGCTGCAGGAGGTGTTGGTGAACGTGATGCTGCCCGTTGCCGCCACTTTCCGGGTGTCGTCGATGGTGGCATCGGCCAGTTTGCCGTGGTAGTCGAGGATGGCGAAAGCCGGGTAGAACTCGGAATAGACCATCAGGTCGGTGAATTCGTCCGTCACGAACTGACTTTCCGTGGTGCTCATCTCCATGTTGTCGGAGACCAGCGTGACATCCACGGGGACGTTGGTGCCGAGGTGGTGGGTGCCGTAGCCTTTCTGTCGTACGGTGACGGAGTAGATGCCGCACCCGTGCGACTGGATTTCATCGACGTCGAAGTCTAAGAACCCGGGCTGGTGAATCCAGTCTTCGTAGAAGTCCATCAGGTTCATGCCGGAAATTAGGGTGAGGTAGGTGAAAAACTGTTCGGAATTGACGTTTTGGAAAGCGAAATGATCTAAAAGTTGACGTAAACTGCTGAAAAACAAGGAATCACCCATATAGTTCCGCAGAGTGTGGATGACCAAGCCGCCCTTTTGGTAAGAGTGCATACCGTAGGTGTAGTCTTGGGGGACGTTGTCTAAGGCGTAGAGACCGCCGTCGGTGCGGGCGAGGTTTTGCAGGGTAGTGGCGTGCAGGTCGTTGATGTGTTCGGCATAGGCGTCATGGGTGTCGGTGTTGTAAAGCCATTCCTGAATCAAAGCCTCGGAATAATCGGCGAAACCTTCGTTGATCCACATCTCCTCCGGGCGTTCGCAGGTGATGAGGTTGCCGAACCAATGGTGGAAGAGCTCGTGCATGATGGTGCCCTCGTAGTTCAATGTCCCGTTGACGGCTGCGTTAGGCAGGGCAATGTTGGTGGCGTGCTCCATTGCGCCGCCAGTCATGTCCACGCACACGTAACCCACTCGCTGCCACCGGTACGGCCCGAAGAGTTCCTCGTATTTGCGCAGCACCGGCTTCAGGTGGACGAACGAGGCAGGGATGTTCGGATAGAGGGCTGGCGCGGCGTAGATTTCGATGGGGATGACCCGCTCCATGCCCTGGAAGGTGTCGGCATAGCAGCGGTAGTCGCCCACTGCCACGTTGACCAAGTAGGTCGGCACGGGCTGGTCAAGGTGCCACGACCACACTTTTGTGCTGTCGAAGAGCGTCAGCGAGTCGGTGAGCAGTCCGTTGCAGATGGCCATCTTCCCGTTCTCTGTGCGGATGTGGAAACTGTAGGTCGATTTGTCGGTGAACTCGTCCATGCAGGGGAACCAGCAGCGTCCGTAGGCGTGAGGTTGGTCATGGAGCGCGACTCCCACGCTGTAGGCGTATTGGCCGCTGAAGTAGAAACCGCCGAACGAACCGTCGTGTTGCGGCACCCCGTGGTAGAAGACCCGTATGGCTGCGGTGTCACCGGATTGCATCGTGGGTACGGTCACCAACAGGGATTGCCCGACATGGGTGAAGGCTGCCGGGGTGCCGTTGACGTGCACCGAATCGCAGGTCAACGCCATCAAGTCGAGCCGCACTTGGCTTAGCCCATTGACCTTCGACACTGCATAAAGCACCGTTTGGCCGTCAATCACGCGGCTGCTGAAGTCGGTTATCGAAAAAGTGAGATCATAATGCGCAACGTGAACCGAGTCAGTGCGCAGCTGACCAAACACCGTAGAAAAGCAAATTAAAAAGCAACCGAGAAGGATGGAATGTTTCATTATGGGTTATTGGGTTATTGGGTTATTGGGTTAGTAGTTTAAGTCTATGTTATAGTTATTAGTCATAGTCATAGCCCCTTCATTGTACATTGTACATTGTCAAAGGTCTTCGCGTCGTAGCAGGGGGCTGGTGATGATGCGGTTGTCTTCCATCGGGAATTTCAGATGGCCGTAGTTGGCTTCGGCCACCGACATCTTGTGGTTCAATTTCTCGAATAGTTTTTGGCGGCGGTGTTCCTTGGCGGCGGCTTCCGCTTCATAGAACAGGTATTGGATGAAGTCGAGGACCTCCGTGCTCTTTTTCTGACTTTTGGCGATGTTTTGCGGGGTGTCTTGGCACACGATGCGGATGCCGGGTATGTTGGGGAGTAGCGCCACGTAGTCCTCCATGTCGGTCTGCTTGTCGGCGGAAAGCATCAGGATGTAGTCGGTCTGCGGGTGGGAAAACGGGATTTTGGCGAGCCCTTCGTTGTTGAAGAGGTAGTAGTCGTCCTCGAACAGGAGACCGCCCAACAGCGGGTTCTGCCGGCTCAGCGACATCTCCATGGGGGCAGTGCAGTGGTTGGCTAACAGCACCAAGTCGATGTCATATTCCAAGTTGAACGACATCAGGTACATGGGGAACGTCAATCCCGGATGTTCCTCTTCCGGCCGGATGCTTCCGATGAAGGAACAGGGCTGTTTAAGGTTGGTTTGCATCCGATGGGCCAAAAAGAACTGTGACAGCGACGACCTAATCCAACAGATCCAATAATTCTTGGCGCTGCCGAATGCGTCTAACGAGATTACCCGTTTTGGATCGGACTTCTTTTTGGCCATCGGGAAGGTCGGTTATCTTCTTCCGCGGGCCTTCATGGCACGCATCATGCCTTTTGTTTTGCCGGAACCGTTGTTCACG
The DNA here is from genome assembly GCA_017527945.1 of Bacteroidales bacterium. Next base: position 35,718 of record JAFXPL010000073.1, read on the forward strand.
GCCTTCATCACCTTGCGAATGTCGTCGAACTGCTTGATGAGCCGGTTCACGTCCTGGATGTCACGGCCGGAGCCGCGTGCGATGCGCTTGCGGCGGGAACCGTTGATGATGTCGGGGTTGGCGCGTTCTTCGGGGGTCATCGACTGGATCATCACTTCAACGCTTTTGAAGACGTTGTCGTCGATGTCCATGTTGCGGATCAGCTTGCCCATGCCAGGGATCATGCTCATGAGGTCCTTCACGTTGCCCATCTTCTTGATCTGCTGGATCTGCTGGTTGAAGTCGTTGAAGTCGAACTGGTTTTTGGCTAACTTTTTGGAAAGTTTGGCTGCTTCCTCGTCGTCGAACTGCTCCTGGGCGCGTTCCACGAAGGAGCGGATGTCGCCCATGCCGAGGATACGTTCGGCCATGCGGTCGGGGTGGAACACGTCGAGTGCTTCCATCTTCTCGCCCATGCCGACGAACTTGATGGGCTTTTCGGTGACCTTGCGGATGGTGAGTGCGGCACCGCCTCGGGTGTCGCCGTCGAGCTTGGTGAGAATGACACCGTCGAAATTGAGGCGGTCGTTGAAGGCCTTGGCGGTGTTCACGGCATCCTGGCCGGTCATGGCATCCACCACGAAGAGGATTTCCTGCGGATTGACGGCCTCCTTGATGTTGGAGATCTCGCGCATCATATCCTCATCCACGGCGAGACGGCCGGCCGTGTCGATGATGACTACGTCGTAGCCGTAGTCCTTGGCGTGCCGGATGGCGTTCTTGGCAATCTCCACGGGCTTCTTGTTGTCGGGCTCAGCATAAACCTCCACGCCGATTTGTTCGCCGAGAACCTTGAGCTGGTCGATAGCGGCGGGGCGATAAACGTCGCAAGCGGCGAGCATGGGCTTCTTGCCGCGTTTGGTTTTCAGGAGATTGGCGAGTTTGGCACTGTGGGTGGTCTTACCGGAACCTTGCAGACCGGCCATCAGGATGATGGCGGGCGAGCCCTTGAGGTTGATATCGACCGCCTGGCTGCCCATGAGGGCGATGAGCTCGTCGTAGGTGATCTTCACCATGAGCTGGTTGGGCGACACGGCGTTGATCACGTTCATGCCGATGGCTTTCTCCTTCACACTGTTGGTGAATTCCTTGGCGATGGCGTAGCTCACGTCGGCATCGATGAGCGCCTTGCGGATCTCCTTGGTGGTTTCGGCCACGTTGATCTCGGTGATCTTGCCCTGGCCTTTCAATATCTTAAATGACCGTTCTAATCTGTCGGATAAACTTTCAAACATACCTTTTTTTAAGAATTCCTTATTTTAAAATGCGGCTGCAAAAATAATCATTTCTCGGACACGACAAGCCGGTTGTGCAAAATGATTTTCGTTTGAGTGAACGCTTTTTCAATGAATTTGCGAAAAAAGCCTGCCGTAGGGATTTTCGACGGGAAATTCTTGTATTTTTGCCGCCAGATTTTTTACGCTGAATTTTAAATGTAAGTAATTATAAAACAGTATTTTATGGAAAATGTATTGAAGTTGCTAAAGACAAAAAAATTCTGGATTGAGCTCCTGATTATGACTATCGGAATGCTCATCACGGCCATTGCGGTCTATTATTTCCTCGTGCCGAGCAAGCTGATCATCGGCACCATCTCGGGTCTCTCCATCGTCATCAGTGGAATTTCCGAGCAACTTTTCGGCTATGCGTTGCCGGTCTCGACAGTGGTCTTCGTGGTGAACGCTATCCTTTTGGTGTTGGCTTACTTCCTCATTGGCAAGGAGTTCGGCATCAAGACGGTCTATACGGCCCTGATCCTTGGTCCGTTGATGGGTTTGCTCGACAAGGTGCTGCCCTACACGATGTTCGTGGCGGAAGGCTCCACTTCCGTGATGGGCGATATTTGGTTCGATCTCTGCTGCTTTGTGCTGTTGCTCAGTGCCTCGCAAGCCGTGCTCTTCTCCATCAACGCCTCCACCGGCGGGTTGGACATCCTGGCTAAGATTGTGAACAAGTACCTGCACTTCGATATCGGCAAGTCGGTTTCCATTGCTGGAGCCATCATTTGCTGCACGGCCTTTGCTATCAATCCTTTCCGTATGGTCGTCATCGGTCTTATCGGCACGTGGATCAATGGCTTGGTGGTTGATTATTTCACTGCCAATCTCAACAACCGCAAACGTGTCTGTATCGTTTCCAAGGACTACGACCGGATTCGCCGTTTCATCATCGACGACTTGGTGCGCGGATGTACGCTGTACGAGGTTATCGGTGGTTACACCAATGAAAAGTCCATTGAGTTGGAGGCGTTGCTGACGAAAGACGAGTTTTCCAAGCTGATGGAATATATCAACCAAAACGATGTCAAGGCGTTTATCACGGCCGGCAATGTAAGCGAGGTTTACGGACTTTGGTTCAAGGACAAGAAGCGTACGAAGCAGCACGCCGAGCAGCGGTAAGCTGTTGATGGAAAGTTATGAGGCGGGACGGGGAATTTCCTTGTCCCGCTTTTTGTGTTGGGGTTTGATGGGGTAAACGAAAAAGAGGAACTCATTTGAGTTCCCCTTCGGTGTCTTAGAGAGAGTTTCAACAACCGTTATTTCGGGTCCTTTTGGATGCGGGCGTTGATTTTGTCGTTCAGTTCTTGCGGAACGGGGATTTGCAACAACGCCTTCATTTCGCGAAGGATACGGTTGTTTTCGAGGTTGTCGGAGTCCACCTGGTAAGCTTTTTCGCACCATTCGTGGGCTTTCTCCATGGCGGTTTTGCGCTCTGCGCTTTGGAACAGGCGGGTGGCCTCTTCATACTGGCGCGTGTTCATGGCCGTTTGGCGGCGATCCATGATGTCGTAGTACTCCACGGCGTAGCGGTAGCCCATGCCCTTGAGGAGCTTGAAGTTGTTGGGATTCTTGGCCAAGGCATCGAGCAGGGTCTGTTCTGCTTTTGCGTAGTTCTTGGCGTTGGTGAGGTAGGTGGCGCAGTCGGAGATCATGTCGAGGTCGCCGGTGGCGATGGCCTTGTCAACGAGGTTGAGCAGCTTCTCGTTGTCGCCGATCATGGCATAGTAGTTCATCATTGGGGAGTAGAGCTTGACCATGTTGGCCTCGTCGTTGGCATAGACTTTCTGGGCTTTTGCCAGAATGTCGCCGCATTTCACCGTGTCGTTGCTGGCCTGGTAGTCGTAGAACAGCTCCACATAGACGCCCGGGGTCAGGTCGGGTTTGGAAGCGATGCTCTTTTCCAGCATCTTCACGAAGTTGTCCTTGTCGTTCAGGCTACGATAAACAAGGGCGGTGTTGTAGTACGTGACGGCGGCATTGCCTTTGGCGCCTCCCAGCTCGTAGCATTTAGCGGCGAGGTTGTAGTATTTCAGAGCCTCGTCGTTTTTGTTGCGCTTAGCGGCTTTTTCAGCCAATTCCGTGAACGGATCGCCCAAAAGCTTCTGTCCCTCGCGAGCACCCAGCATACCGGTCTTGGGCTCCACTTTCGGATCGAGCTCCAAAGCCTTCACGAAGGCAGCGTAGGCGTCTTCCAGGGCGCTGGGGTAGCGCGGGGTGGCGGAGGGGTCTTTTTTCGAGCGCTCCAAGTCGTAGTCGTAGAGCCGCACGCAGACGTTTGCCTGCATCAGCCAAACGGCTGCATTGTCGGGGTTGGAAGCCATGCAGGACTCCATAAACTTCTTGGCTTTAGGCACTTGATTGCTTCTCAAGCATTGCCATACGTCATCCAAGCAAGATTGCGAGAAAGCGCTGACACTCACGAAGAGCGCGACTAAAACAAGCATCCATTTTTTCATTTTTCTCGATTTTAAGTGATTTATTAATTTGACTGATTATTTTTCCAGTTGTTTAATGAGGGCGTCGATTTCGTCAGCCTTCGGGGATTGCTGGCGCACGTAGATGGCGCGGAGCGTGTTCAGCAGGTTCACGTCGTTGGGCTGCAGCTTCCGAGCCTGTTCGAAGTGGTTGGCGGCATCGCGCAGGTATTCGTCCGACAGTGTCTTGGCGGCGTCAATGTCCGCTTGGCTGCCGCCTTGCACGGCCAGCTGGTTCTGCCGGTTGAAGTAGTATTCGGAGAAGTTGTAGGTGCAGACGCCGAGGTTGTAGAGGATGACGAAGTTGTTGGGCGACATGGCGTTGGCGCGGCTCAGCAGCCTTTCGGCGGCGTCGTACCGTTTCTCCTTGATGTAGAAGTTCGCGACGTTCACCATCTCGTCTTCCGTTTTCAGCGAGCGGTCGTCGATCTGGTCGAGGAGGCGCGTAGCCTTCACGCTGTCGCCGGTCCAGTAGGCATAGTCAATCTCCAGCAGCCGTATGCTCATGTCGTCGGGGTTCTGCTGCTTTGCCGAGGCCAGGGTTTTCTCCGCTTCGGCGCGATTGTTGGTCTGCTTGTAGTGGTCGATGAGCTTGGCGAAGACGTAGGCGTTCTTCGAGCCGTCGTCGAGGGCTTTCCGGTAGTATTTCATCATCTCTCCGGTCTCCCCGAGGTTTTCGAGCGTGTAGGCGTAGTAGTAGTAGAGGTCGCCGTTCATGGGATATTGCGGCTTGTCCATCTCGTAACTTTGGATGCCTTTGGCGAGGGTCTTCTTCGCGCCGGTAAAGTCTTTGGCTATGAGCTGGTCCACGCCGCGTACCAGCAGGTACGGGTAGAGTTGCTTCAGGGCGTCGGAGGCATTCATCATGTCGAGTGCCTCTACCTTCGGGTTGAGGGCGAGGGCTTTCTCGAAAGCGTCGTAGGCCTCCTCAGGGGCGTTGGGGTAGCGGATCTGGTAGCTTTCGTTCTTCTGCTTTTCGCTGTATTCGCGGTTGGCGAGCAGGAACTCGATGTTGCCTTTGTAGAGCCAGGTCTGTGCTTTGGTGGCGAGCTTCTCGTCAGCGGTGCAGAGGTCGATCTGCACTTTGGCCTTGTCGTAGTCCTTGTCGTAGAAGGCATTGTAGGCCTTGGTAAGGGAAGGCTTCTGGGCAAGAAGGCTTGTCAGAATCAATATGTAAGCGGTTAGCAGCAGAATTTTTTTCATCGTTTCTCGATTATTGGGTGGTTACTGTTCGACGTTCTCAGACGCGCTTTCAGGGGTGTCGTTTAAGCTTTGTTCGGGTTGTTCGGAATTTTCAGTGTTTTCGGGAACTGTCGGATTGCCGTTTTCGTCGAGTTCCTCTTCGTCTTCCTGGCGCGGCACTTCGCAGACGGCGGCGATTTGGTCTTTTCCGCGCAGGTCGATCAGTTTGACGCCCTGCGTGTTGCGGCCGAGGATGCGCAGCGAATCGACATGCAGTCGGATAGCGATGCCGGAGCGGTTGATGATCATGAGGTCGTCGTCGTCGGTCACGGACTTGATGGCGATGAGCTTGCCGGTCTTCTCGGTGATCTTGATGGTGCTGACGCCCTTGCCGCCGCGGTGGGTGATGCGGTAGTCCTCCAGGAGGGAGCGTTTCCCGTAGCCGTTTTCAGAGACGATGAGGATGTTGCTGCGGTCGTTGTCGATGGCGAGCATGCCCACCACGCGGTCGTTGTCGTCCTCTAAGCTGATGCCGCGGACGCCGGCGGCGGTGCGGCCGATGGCGCGGAGTTCCTCGTTCTCGTGGAAGCGGATGGCGCGGCCGGAGTGCAGGGCCATCATGATGTCGCTGTTGCCGTCGGTGAAGCGGGCGGCCAGCAGGCGGTCGCCCTCGCGCACGTTGATGGCGATGAAGCCTTTCTTGCGCGGGCGCGAGTAGGCCTCAATGGACGTCTTCTTGATGACGCCTTTTTCGGTGCATAATATAATATAGTGGTTGTTGACGAAGTCGGGCTCGTCGATGCTCTTCAGGTTGATGATGGAGGTGATCTTGTCGCCCTCCTCGATCTGCAGGAGGTTCTGGATGGCGCGGCCCTTGGAGGTCTTCATGCCTTCCGGAATCTCGAACACTCTCATCCAGAAGCACTTGCCGCGCTCAGTGAAGAAGAGCAGGTAGTTGTGGTTGGTGGCCATGTAGAGGTGCTCGATGAAGTCCTCGTCGCGGGAGCTGCTGCCGCGGGAGCCTTTTCCGCCGCGGTTCTGGACCTTGTACTCGGCCAACGGCGTGCGCTTGATGTAGCCGAGGTGCGAGATGGTGATGACCACCTCCTCGTCGGCGATGGTGTCCTCCACGCGGAATTCGGATGAGCTGTATTCGATGGGGGAGCGGCGTTCGTCGCCGAAGCGCTTCTTGATGTCCTGCAGTTCATCTTTGATGATGCCCATTCGCAGGTTCACGTCGTTGAGCACGTCGTTGAGGTAGGCGATGAGTTTCATGAGTTCGTCGTATTCGTCCTGCAGTTTTTGGCGTTCCATGCCGGTGAGTTGGCGCAGGCGCATCTCGACGATGGCCTTGGCTTGGATCTCGGTGAATCCCCACTTCTCGACGAGTCCCTGCTGGGCTTCCTGCACGGTCTGCGAGGCGCGGATGAGGGCGATGATTTCGTCGATGATGTCGAGGGCCTTGAGGAAGCCTTCGAGGATGTGGGCGCGCTCCTGGGCCTTCTTGAGGTCGTAGCGGGTGCGGCGGATGACCACTTCGTGGCGGTGCTTCACATACTCGGAGATCATGTCCTTGAGGTTCAGCGTCATCGGGCGGCCGTTGACGAGGGCCACGTTGTTGACGCTGAAGGACGACTGCAGGGCGGTCATCTGGTAGAGCTTGTTGAGCACCACCTCGGGCACGACGTCTTTCTTGAGCTCGTAGATGATGCGGGTGCCGTTGCGCTTGTTGGTGAGGTTCTGCACGTCGGTGATGCCCACGATTTTGCCCTCCTTGACTAAATCGACGGTGTGGCTGATCATGTCGGAGGGGTTGACCATGTAGGGCAGGGAGGTGACGACGATGCAGTTATGGTTCTTTTCGGACTCGATTTCGGCGTGCCCGCGCATGACGATGCGTCCGCGGCCGGTGAGGAAGGCATCCTGTACGCCCTTGTATCCGTAGATGATGCATCCGGAGGGGAAGTCGGGGGCCTTGATGGTGTGCATCAGTTCCTCGATGGTGATGTCGTTGTTGTCGATGTAGGCGCAGATGCCGTCGCACACTTCGCTGAGGTTGTGTGGGGCCATGTTGGTGGCCATGCCGACGGCGATGCCGGAGGAGCCGTTGACGATCAGGTTGGGGATTTTGGCAGGCAGCACGGTGGGTTCGGGGATGGAGTCGTCGAAGTTGAGCGCCATGTCAACCGTGTCCTTCTCGATGTCGGCCACCATCTCCTCGGAGGAGCGGCGGAGGCGGGCTTCGGTGTAACGCATGGCGGCGGGGCTGTCGCCATCGACGGAACCGAAGTTACCCTGTCCATCGACGAAAGGATAGCGGAGGGTCCAGGGCTGGGCCATGCGCACCAGGGCGTCATAGACGGCCTTGTCGCCGTGCGGGTGGTACTTGCCGAGCACCTCGCCGACGATACGGGCGCACTTTCTGTAGGGACCGCTCTCGGTGATGTTCATGTCCCACATGGCGTAGATGATGCGGCGTTGCACGGGCTTGAGGCCGTCGCGTACGTCGGGCAGGGCTCTGGACACGATGACCGACATCGAATAGTCGATGTAGGCCGTCTTCATCAAATTCTCAATGTTGTATTGTACAACCTTCTCGTCTAAAATCTCGTTTTCTTCCATTATCTTTCTACTTCTTGAATCTCTAACTGTCTTAAAATGAAAAACTTGTTTTTTGCCAAAAGAAAGGCCGAAAATACGTTTTTTTTCGATTCGCGAAGCAGAAAACTGTTATATTTTATGAACAATGAAAATCGCTGAAATGCGAAAAAAGGGCGTTTACGCGCGTCCTCGTCCCGCGTTGCCTGTCATTCGAGCAATCTCTTGATGTCACTTTCGTTAAGCCCGGTCGCTTTCGCGATGGCTGCGAGGTCGAAGCCGGCCGCATAGAGGTTTCGGACAAGGTTGCGCCGTTCTTCCTCACGTCCTTGCTGCAACCCTTTTTGCAGCCCTTCATCGCGTCCTTTTTGCAGGCCTTGTTCCAAACCTTGCTGCAGCCCTTCTTCACGCCCTTGTTGCAAACCTTGCTGCAGGCCTTTTTGCAGCCCTTCCTCGCGTCCTTGCTTCAGGCCTTTCTCCAGTCCCCGTTCCTCGCCTATTTTCTCCCCCTCGTCCCGGCCGATGCCTTTCCAGGTGGCCTCCACGCTGACGCCGTCCCAGTACCTGTCGTAGAGGTACTCCTCCGCCTTGTTGTAGTTGATGACCTCCAGCAGTTTGACGGCCTTGGCGATGTCGGGGTCGGCGAGGAGCTCCGGCGCGGGCGTCCTCGTATCCGCGGTCATCTCCGTGAAGTAGCGCATCCAC
>JAFXPL010000074.1 GCA_017527945.1 Bacteroidales bacterium
AAACATTCGCTAAAATGAAATTGAAGAAAAGGAAAATCAAGTATTCGGCAATATTCTTTCTTTGCTGGTTTGCCCTTTTGGTCTTTCTGGTGGATGGAATTCTGAAATTCCAAACATTGGTTGACTACTTCGGGTCCTACGTCTTTGTAGAAATTACGTTATTGCTGTTGGTCATTCTACCCACATTGGCCGTATATATATTTACCAAAGAATAACAGTACGGAATATAGTCACCAACCTTCATCTATGGAAGAACAAAACATCCTTGACATACGTACCCGGAACGAGTTTCGCACGTGGCTTGAAACCCACCATGCGACAGAGAAAGCGTGTTGGGTGGGCGTGAAACGCGGTCGCCCCACCGACGACGGGACGTTCTATTATCTCGACGCGGTGGAGGAAGCGCTATGCTTCGGGTGGATCGACAGCCGCCAGAAGCCCATCAACGGGGTGCTGATGCAGTGCTTCACGCCAAGAAAGCGCAACAGTCCCTGGTCGGAGCTGAACAAGGAACGCGCACGGCGATTGGAGAAGTTGGGACGGATGACCGATGCTGGACGGCGGGTGCTACCCCCGATGGGTGCCCGCAGTTTCCGCATCGATGAAGCCGTGGAAGCGGCGTTAAAGGCAGCGCGGGCATGGACAAAGTTCAAGTCATTCCCGTCCTTGTATCAGCGCATCCGTGCCTACAACGTGGCCTTTTATAAGAAAAGGGATCCTCTGATGTACCAACAAGCCCTCACGCACCTGATCGAAGAGACGAAAAAGGGAAGGATGTTCGGCAAATGGAACGATTACGGCCGGCTGTTGGACTATTAATTTCCCTATTTGCCAACGAATAAAAACGACAATAAAACAAGTTCAAGATATGAGATACTACATAGTTGACGCTTTCACCGACCAGCCCTTCGGCGGGAACCCTGCCGGCGTGGTACTCCTCGACGGGAACAGCTTCCCAAGCGAGACGCTGATGCTGCAAATCGCCGCCGAGTTGCGCTATTCGGAGACTGCCTTTGTGCGACGGGATTCCGAGAAGGAGTTCACCATCCGCTACTTCACCCCGATGGCCGAGGTGGAGCTGTGCGGACACGCCACTATCGCCTCGTTTGCCCTGATGCACCGCAAACTCGGTCTCACCGGCCGGTGCCTCTGTCACACAAAAGCCGGCGACATCTCTGTCGAGGCGGGACCGCGAGTGTTGATGCAGATGACCCCGTCGGAAATCCTGAAAACCATCGAGAACACCGAGGAGGTCTATCGTGCGATTGGCATTTGCGACTACACCCCTACCCTGCCGGTGATGATTGTCTCGACAGGCTTGCCCGACTTCATGATTCAGGTTGAAGATGTTGAAACGCTCAACCTTCTTCCCCTTGACATGAACGCTATCAGCGCGGTGACGGAAAAAAACAACGCCGTCAGTTTCCACGTCTTCGCAATACCCTCCCCGACCTCCTCCAACTCTAAACTTTCAACTCTCAACTCTCAACTTCCAATCACCGCCCACGTGCGCGATTTCGGGCCGTTGTATGGTGTTCCCGAGGAGTCGGCCACCGGCACCGCCAACGCCTCCTTGACCCATTATCTCCAGCAAAACGGGTGCATCCCCCCGACGGGAGACTTTTCCTTCCTGCAAGGCGAGGCGATGGGACGGCCTTCAGTGGTCGCCACGCGCGTCACCCCCGACGGCACAATCTATGTCGGCGGCACGGCGGCGGTGGTGGCGGAGGGGGAATTGCTATTCCGATAGCTATGTTTACATTCGCTTTTGCAAAAGTCAATCCGCAACTCAAGCAAAGGTTTGTGTTGCGGATTTTTGATTTTTGGCCTAAACAGAAAGAAAAGTTGGACTAAATAGAAATGCCTGTTTGGACGATAAACAGTTTCTTTGCACTCGTTTTTAATACGAGATAATTATGCGTTCAAACATTGAAGATTACAATGCAGTCGTGGCGGCTGCCGAGAAATTCACACGGAGTGTGGCTGAAGGCAACAGCAAGTATGCCAAAGAGTTATTCACAGAAGATGCCTGCCTTTTCGGTTTCCTGAACGGTACTTTCGAGCGTGGCAGTATCGAACAGTTCTACCACAATGTGGACACTGTGGGCGCGGGTGAGCAGTTCAAAACACGCATCGATGTGCTCGAGCTGGAAGAGACCCTGGCCGTGGTTCGTGTACTTGAAGAGGGCTGGGGCGGTTCGATTGATTTCACCGACGTGCTCTTGCTGTTGAAGATTGACGGCGAGTGGAAATGTGTGGCAAAAGCCTATAATCAGAATTCTAACACCATTAAAAAGTAATAATTATGAACAAAAAAGCTATTGACGGCATCTTGAATGCCATTGAATTGTATGCCGAAGCAGGTCGCAAGGCAAGTCGTGAACTCGGTCAGAAAGCCTTTTCGGAGGCGGCCACCATGTCATGGGTGGAAAACGGAAAAATTGTCACGGTTCCCATTAACGCATTGTTTGACGTGTTGGAACAAACCGGCGAGGAAGAAGTGACCTACACCGTTGAAGACATTACGGTTGCCGGCAACATCGCATTCGTCCGCATCTCCTCCTCTTTCAGCAAACTGACCACCTTCAATGACATGTTCACGCTGGCAGAGCAGGATGGTGAGTGGAAGATCGTGAGCAAGATCTATTCAGTGAAATAATCTTTAACAGGTATTTTGGTCTGCAAGATTTTGTAATTTTGCAGACCATTTTTATTGGCATGGCGAAGATAACGAAATTCCCTTCGGCTCTGATCAGCGGCGACTGCACCACCTCCTCTCTCGTGCTGGACGGCGGCAGCATCATCGACCAGTGCATTGTGACGGCTGGCGAACGAGGCACATTCTTCCTCGAACAGCATCTGCTCTACGTGGTGCTGGGAGGTTCCGTAACATTGACCTGCGGCCGACAGACGTGGACGGTGGGCAAGAACGAGATGATTCTACTGCGTAAAGCGCACTGTGTCAGTTATGTGAAACATGGGGCGAAAGAGACAGGCCTCTTCGAAAGCCTGCTCTTTGCCATCAACGATGGGCTGTTGAAGGACTTTCTCACCACACAACAAGTGCAGGTCCAGCCGACGACCGAGGAACTGGGTGCGCAGGTCAGTCCAATGAGCGACCGTTTGGTGGCCTATTGTTGGTCATTAGCGCCTTATTTCAATGACCCATCGCAGACGAATCCCGGACTACTACGTCTGAAAGTGATGGAACTGCTTTACAACGTGATGGACTGCTCCAAGATCATATTCCGCCAAATGCTGCAGTTGTGGCAACCCGTGCGTCGCGATGTGCGCCGTATCGTGGAGGAGAGCTTCACCTCGCCTGTCTCGTTAGACGACCTCGCCTATCTCTCCGGACGCAGTCTGAGCAGCTTCAAGCGCGATTTCCAGAGTATTTACGGGGAGCCGCCCGCGCGGTGGATTCGGGAACAACGTTTGCTCAAAGCGGACGAGATGCTGCGCTCTTCCAATTGGTCGGTGGCGGATGTCTGCTACACACTCGGTTTCGAGAACCCGACGCATTTCAGTCGCATCTACCACCAACGTTTCGGTCACGCGCCCTCGCAAAGACCGTGATTATTTCAGATTATGTGACATATTCGAGGTGTTATGTTTCACATCAGAAAAAAAGGCTAATTTTGCAGTCCAAAATTGAAATAAGCAATTAAAATTATCAAATATGAAAAAAAAATTATTCATTCTGGCAGTGGCGGCGCTGACGTTTGCCTCCTGCAACAATCAAAACAATCAAGACAGTCAAGAAGTTAAACAATCAAACAATCAGACTATGGAATTGAAAAAAGTGGAAGAACGCACCAACATGGGTGCCAAACTGTATGTGACCCCGCAGCCTGCGCTGATGATCGCCACCTATGACGCCGACGGCACACCCGACGTGATGATGGCCGCTTGGGGCGGACAATATGACTACAATCAGGTCTGCTTCAGCCTCTCGAAGCACAAGACCACCGACAACCTGCGCCTCAACAAGGCCTTCACCCTCAGCTACGCCGACGCCCGCACGGTGGTCGAGAGCGACTACTTCGGCATCGTGAGCGGCAACGACGTGAAGGACAAAGTGGCCAAAGCCGGCTTCACCGTCACCAAGAGCCAAAACGTCAATGCGCCCATCATCAACGAGTATCCGCTCACGATGGAGTGCCGCGTGGTGGAAATGCGCGACGATGAGGAAGGCGGCGCTTGGGTGGTAGGCGAAATCGTGAACGCCATCGCCGACCCCAGCATCCTTACCGACGGTAAAATCGACATCAAGAAGCTTAACCCCGTGGCGTGGGACGCCTCCAGCTTCAACTACATGACCCTCGGCGACAGCGTAGGTACCGCCTGGAACAGCGGCATGGTGCTGAAGGAGAAGTAAGAATCGGGCTTTAAAATTAGTTTCATTTGTAAACGAAAATCCGCAACTCGGGCGCAGGCTCGGGGTGCGGATTTTTTTGTGTGCTCGTTCGAGCAAATTTTATTCCTTCTTCCTCAACTGTGCTTTGATCAGTTTCGGCATGTCGCTGTAGTGCAGCCCGCCGACCATCGCCATCAATGTCCGCTGCATACAGGCAAAACAGGCCAGGAAAATGAAGGGACCGCACACATAGTCATACCACGCACATATATGATTGACAGCTAAGTACACGATGAGCGCAATGGCAATCACAGCTTGTATCTCTGCCGTCACCATGCCAGGGGTGTAGAACTTCTTCATCCGGAAAATACGGATTCCGAAGATGTGGATAAAGCCTTCAAAGAGGGAGAAAGTCGCCATCGCGATCACAAACATCGGAATGGCGTCACCAAAAAAGAACGGCACCACCGTCATTGTCAACAGAAACACTCCCGTTGTCAAGCGGCTGCCTCGTTTGGTTTCGTCATCAATGTCGCGTTGCAGCATCTGCGTGATAAGGTCCAGGAAGCCCCCCGGGTAATGACCTTCTTCCCACTCGTGCAGGATGTAAATGAATGACAGTATGACAACAAACTTCTGAATAACAGTTAGTTCTGGCATATAAACCGCTACCAGCACAATCAACAGCATGGCAATCACGGTGTAGATTTCCAATGCATAATGTTTCATGAATTTCCACATAATCGTTGTTTTTGAATTTGACGATGCAAAACAACATCTTTTTCATCATACAGAAAAGAGTAATATGTCGCTATTATTGAGCAATTTTTACGGAAAAAGATAGTATTTGATACGAAAAATAGCTTTCTTATTGGTTTATTTTGTATTTTTGCAGTTGCTGATGAATAACTGAAAATTATGGACACACAAGTAGGTTTGGAATTATGCACGGCGGGAAGTGCGGAGACGTTGACCGTCAAAGGTCAATGCAGCATTGTGCCTGGAACGCTGGTCATTCACTCGCCAGTCTTCCCAATGCTCGAACTCAGTCGGAGTGCCGATTTTTCGTCTGTTGTGTTGCAAGACGATATCGGGAAAATCTATTCCCTAATCTCGCATAATCTCTCTTCACCGCAACATATCTATGCTATTACCCCGTTTCTGCATTTGAATGATGCACAACAACAGTTTTTTCTGCAACGAGTGGATGAAATTACGGCAAAAGAACAGAAACTGACGACCCTCCACCATCCGCTACAACGCAATATCCTGACCACGGTTGTCACCTTGCTCAAGCAGGAAACGATGATGGAGCACGCGTTCCTTTTTTCCGAGCAACTGCTACAGGACACTGCACCGCCTTCGCATAAACGGCAAGTGCTGATGACCTTCCTGCTCTCGCTCAACCAAGAATACAAGCAGCATCGCACGGTGCAGTATTATGCGGAAAAGCAGGCACTCTCGCCGCGCCATTTTGCAAACATCGTCAAGCGGGAATCCGGTTTCACGCCGATGGAATGGATCAACATGGTGACTATCAATCAGGCGAAAAACCTCCTGCGCCAACCGAATATCCTGGTCAAGCAGGTGGCCGACGAACTGGGTTTTCCCGAACAGTTCACCTTCCGAAAGTACTTCAAGGTGCATACCGGCCAATCCCCTTCGGAATATCAGAACAGAAGATAAACCGCCATGTTCGTCAGGTGTTGGACACATTCAATTCAAACAGCCATGTCTGTATTCGCTTTTGAAAAAGTGAATCCGCAATTCAGCCGATGGCTTAGATTGCGGATTTTTTGTGTCTCATCCATTCATCACGATATCGTTACCCTCACGTGACAGCAATCCTTCGTCAAGAAGTTCGGAAATCACGCGGCTGAGCGACGGTCGGGCGACACCGAGCACTTCGGCGATTTTGGCCACGCTGGTAATCGCGCCGTGCTGACGGATATGGTCCAGCACACGGTCGCGGAGTCCCTTCACCGCAAAACCCTTCACTTTACTGCTGAGGAATCGGCTGCGAGCGGAGAGCGTCTGCAGGAATGCGCGCAGCACGTGGGGATGCCTCGTCATGAATTGGAAGAAGGCCTCCCGGTTGATGTACCAGACAGTGCCGTCGGTGTGCATTGTGACCTCCACGGGGATGGTGTTGTCCTCAGCGAAGAGGAACGCCGGCGCCAGCAAAGTCGGGGATTTCAACTGGTCGATTACCACCTCTCTGCCGTTGGCACCACTCATGCGTGTTTCCACCACACCTTGGGTGAGCAGCATCAGCGACCGGCACGGGTCGCCCGCGCTGACCACCAGATCGCCCGTTTTGTACTCCTCGCGGCGGTGCGGCACGCGCATCAACTCCTGCAACTCCTCGTCAGTGCAGGCACTGAATAACGGAGATGATTTCAGTTCGTCCATATTTACGGGATTTGGACTGCAAAGGTACAAAAATAATCGTTGTGTAACAAATGTTACGCTTCACCTCGTCCTGCGGAGGTATTTTTGCAGCATCAAATCAAGAAGAAATAATCCATAAAAAGAAAGGAGATAACATTATGAGTTACAATGATTGGAAAGACAAAACGGCGGATTTCAAGAAGGTGGATGTGCGCGGCGTGCAGGGGAATTTCTTCCCGGGACTGAAAATGCAGGCGGCGAAGATGGCCGTGGGCGAAGGTTTGGAAGTCGTCCAAAGCTTCGAACCGATTCCGCTTTATGAAGTGATGGAAGACCTTGGCTTCGAGTATCACACTGAAAAGGTGGCGGAGACCGAATACCACACCTATTTTATCCGCAAGGAGGTGAAACAGCCCGAGAAGGACATCCCGATGCGTCCTTACGCACTTACCAACATGGCGCTGATCGACAACGACTTGGCTCAGACAGCCGTCAATTTCTGGGACTTGACATGGAACGACAGCCGCCGTCACTTGCCTTACGAAATGCGGTTGCTCCTCTCGCTGACCAACGCAGTGGGTGCCGGTCGTATGCGCCAGGCATCTCGCGAACTGGTGAAAGCCTACATCCATGGTTTAGATTCCGCCGCTTTGGACGATGTGTTCGAACTGCTCGCCTGGAACCAGGGCATCGGCTATTTCAGCTCCGAAATCGGCCCCTCCACGCTGTTCCAAGCTTACAAAACCATCAAGCAGATGGAAAAGAAAGGCAACAGCCGCGCCGAAATCATCGAGGTGCTGAAGGAGAAATTCACGGAGAAAAATCCGGACATCAAATTAATGTAGGGACACATCGCATGCGTCCGCAAAAAAACAATATTATGGAAATCAACAAAGAAACCAAATTAGCCGACCTCATCGCCCAATATCCGTGGTTGAAGGAGGAAATCGTGAAAGTGAACGAGAAGTTCAAGATGCTGAATTCGCCTATCGGAAAGATCATGTTGGGCAAAGCCAACATCGCGGAGATGAGCAAGAAATCCGGAATGGAGGAAGAGCTGATAATCAATAGAATACAAGAATTAATCAACAATCATCAATAAATAATAATATGAGAAAACACGTAAAAAACAATGTCAGCTGGGTGGGATACATCGACTGGGAACTTGAAAGCTTTCATGGCGATGACTATTCCATCATGAACGGTTCGAGCCAAAACGCGTACTTGATTGAAGAGGAGAAGACGGTGCTCATCGATACCATTTGGACACCTCACCGCTTCGATTTTGTGGAGAACCTGAAAAAGGAAATCGACTTGAAGAAGATCGACTTCATCGTGGCCAACCACGGCGAGTGCGACCACTCCGGCTCGCTCACCGCACTGATGGATGAGATTCCCGACACCCCTATATATTGCACTGCCAATGCCGTGAAAAGCATTGAAGGCCAATACGGTAAGCGTGGATGGAACTTCCATGTCGTGAAGACGGGCGACAGCGTGGAAATCGGCAACGGCAAGAAACTGGTCTTCGTGGAGATGCGCATGCTGCATTGGCCCGACTCGATGGCCACCTACATGACGGGCGACAACATCCTCTTTTCGAACGATGCATTCGGTCAGCATTATGCCGTTGAGGAACTCTTCAACGACAAAGCCGACCAGTGCCTGCTCAACAAGGAGGCAATGAAGTATTTCGCCAATATCCTCAATCCTTTCGCCATTATTCTGACCAAGAAGTTGGAGGAAATCATCGGTTTCAACCTTCAGTTCGACATCATTGCACCCTCCCACGGTGCCATCTGGCGTGAGAATCCGTTGCAAATCGTGGAGAAATACGCAGCTTGGGCCAATGCCTATCAGGAAGACCAGGTGACCGTGGCATACGACACGATGTGGGAAGGCACCACCAAAATCGCGCACCGCATCGCCGAGGAAATTCACCGCCAAAGTCCAGACACCGTGGTGAAAGTGTTCAACATCGCCAAATCCGACAAAAACGAGGTAATGACTGAGGTGTTCAAGTCGAAAGCCATCGCCGTGGGTTCGCCTACGGTCAGCAACAGCATTTTGTCGAGCGTGGCAGGTTGGATGGAGTTCCTGAAGCAGCTGAAATTCAAGAACAAGAAAGCCGCCGCCTTCGGTTGTTACGGCTGGAGCGGCGAGTCTGTCAAAATTCTTCAGGAAAGACTGAAAGAGGCTGGTTTTGAGGTTATTGACGAAAACATCCGCGCCTCCTGGACCCCAGATGAAGCCGCTATGGAAGGCGTCCCGGAACTGGTGAAGAGTTTATTGGCCTAAACTGTGCGAAATGAAAGAAATAATCGGACATGTCTTCTCCATCTCTAAGGATAATGTGCCAGTGGTAGGTTGTACGGTCTCAAAGGAGATTCATGGTGGTGCCAACAGCATCACCTATTTTTCGATGGATGTAGACACCGATATCAGCGCAGAAATCTACCCTTATCACAAGTTCCTGATAGTGAATGATGGTACCATTATTGTTTATACAACAATGTGGGAAAGAAAATTATTGGCAGGAGATTTCATAGTAACTCCGACAGACACACCCGTTGGAATAAAAACGGATTCTTTTGCTGTTTTTACAGAAATAACAATTCAAAAAAACGATACTATGAACTGAGCGATTAAAGCTGGTGAAGTGTTCAACTTGGCCTCATTATTGCCTTATCAAGAAGGCAAAATAATCAACATGGATGTTGTTAGCAATAGTAAAATGAAGTTCGTCGTGATGAGTTTTGACAAAGGAACTGGTCTTTCGGAACATGCGGCCCCAGGAGAGGCACTAGTGTTAGCTTTGGACGGCGAGGCTGTTATCTGCTACGAAGGCTCGGAACATAACATCAAAGCAGGAGAGCAGTTTCATTTTGCCAAAGGCGGACGACATTCTGTTAAAGCCATTAATAAATTCAAAATGGCTTTATTGTTAACATTAGAATAATCAAATAAGAAAGGAGTAAAACAATGAAATATCACGTAAATGACAGTTGTATCGGCTGTGGGCTTTGCGAGTCCACCTGCCCGGAAGTGTTCTCAATGAACGGCGATGTGGCCGTAGCTATTGACACCGAAGTTCCCGAAAACGCTTTGGCCGCTGCAGCCGAAGCCAAAGATGGATGCCCTGTGGGCGCAATAGAGGAAGCGTAATGACACACGGACACGAAGTCCTTGACATGATGCAGGGACACAGTTATTCGGAAAAGAGCCTTTTGGAGGCCATTATAGAGAAGTTCGGGCCCGACGAGCGTTTCTACACCTGCAGCGCGGACAACCTGACCGCCCAAGAACTGATCAAATTCCTCAAGGAACACGGAAAGTTTATGCCGATGGAGGAGGGATTCACCGTAGATAAGACCAAAGTGTGCGAGAACGAATAAAGATAGCAATTACTTGACTGATATATCTTGTAGATTTTTAGTATCTTTGCCGTTCAAAAGAGCAATAATGGTAATAAACTAAAAATCAAGATTATGGAAATCAAAGCAGTAAAATTCAGAAAAGAGGGTTTCTACACCCAGCCTTTCGTCATGGGCGGCGAAGAAGGCCCTGACAAATTCGACCGCAACATCCGCTATCGCGGCAGCTTGCAAAACTACCTTATTGACACCGGCAGCGAGGTGATTCTGGTGGATACAGGTCTCCCCGCCGGCACACCCGAGGAGGCTCCTGACCAGAACTCGTTGGCCTTCACCGGCAAGGACATCTGCAGCTATATGGAGGCGTTCGCGGCCCTCGGCTACAAGCCCGAGCAGGTGACCAAGATCCTGCTCACCCACAAACACGCCGACCACAGCGGCGAACTGAAAAGCTTCCCCAACGCCAAGGTCTATGTCAATGCCGACGAAATGGACGCCGCCGAGCTCCAGGGACTTGCGAATCTCGTCCCCGTCACCTTCACCGACGGCCCGTATTACAACTTCCCCGACAGTCAGAAAATCCACGACGGCATCTACCTCATCAAGGCCAAAGGTCACACCAAGGGCAACAGCATCATCGTGGTGGAGAACGACGGATTGTTCTATATGCTTCATGGCGACATCACTTATGTTGACG
>JAFXPL010000075.1 GCA_017527945.1 Bacteroidales bacterium
CACCCTGCGGCAGTGCCTGCGCTTGGCTACGGTTTGTGTTGTTTTCGTTGTCATTGTCCTGAAATTGTAGATATTGAAAATCATTCGGCAAAAGTACGCTTTTTTTTGACTTCCGGCTACTGTTCCACAATTTCACAAACTGATGAAGCTTTAACAACAACATTATAAATTCAAGTTTCGCATGCTTAACATGCGAAACTTGAATTTATGATTATTCACCCCTACGGAACGGGTTAGAACATTGCTTCTATCAATTTGTCGTCCGCCATGTTCGGCAGCGTTACCTTTAGTTCGGGGCAGGCCTCCATGGCGCGCTTGATGGCGAAGAGGGCGCCGTCGTTGCGGGCCCAGGCGCGGCGCGAGATGCCGTTGTTCACGTCCCAGAAGAGCATCGAGCGCAGACGGCGGTCGCTGTCGTCGCTGCCGTCCAGCACCATGCCGAAGCCACCGTTGATGACCTCGCCCCAGCCTACGCCGCCGCCGTTGTGGATGCTCACCCACGTGGCGCCGCGGAAGCCGTCGCCGATGACGTTCTGCACGGCCATGTCGGCGCAGAAGCTCGAACCGTCGTAGATGTTGGAGGTCTCGCGGAACGGGGAGTCCGTGCCGCTCACATCGTGGTGGTCACGGCCGAGGACGACCGGCGCGGAAAGCCGTCCGTCGCGCACCGCCTTGTTGAACTCGGCGGCGATTTTCGTGCGGCCCTCGCAGTCGGCATACAGGATGCGGGCCTGCGAGCCCACCACCAGGTGGTTCTCCTTGGCCCCTCTGATCCAGGTGATGTTGTCTTTCATCTGCTGGGAAATCTCCGCAGGCGCGTGCTCGCTGATTTCGCGGAGCACGTCCATGGCGATGTGGTCGGTGACCTCAAGATCCTCTGGCTTGCCGGAAGTGCAGACCCAGCGGAACGGGCCGAAGCCGTAGTCGAAGCACATCGGTCCCATAATGTCTTGGACGTAAGACGGATAGCGGAACGTGCCGTCTTCCTTGAGGATGTCGGCACCGGCACGGGAGGACTGCAGCAGGAAGGCGTTGCCGTAGTCGAAGAAGTACATGCCCTTGGCAGTCAGCTTGTTGATGGCGTCCACCTGGCGGCGCAGGCTGGCCTCCACGGCGGCCTTGAACTTCTCGGGGTAATCGGCCATCATCTGCTTGGACTCCTCGAAGGAGAGGCCCACGGGATAGTAGCCGCCAGCCCACGGGTTGTGCAGCGAGGTCTGGTCGCTGCCGAGATCGACTTGGATGTCGTGCTCGGCGCAATACTCCCACAGATCGACGATGTTGCCCGCCTTCGGTTGTGCGCCCGACATGCCGCCCAGGCCAGCTGTCACGAAGAGCTTGCCGCCAATCTCGCCGCCGATTTTCCGGCTGGCATTCAGCACCGTGATGGTAGTGCCGTGCACAATGCCTTGCGGTCCGATGTACATGTAGGAGCCAGCGGTCATCTGGCCGTACTGGCTGACACCCAGCGCGTTCATGCGTTCCCAATCGTCGGGCTTGGAGTAGTTGGGAATCACCATGCCGTTGGTCACGACCACGCGTGGCGCGTCCTTGTGCGACGGGAAGAGGCCCAGCGGGTGGCCGGAGTACATCACGAGGGTCTGCTCGTCGGTCATCTCCGACAGGTATTTCATGACCAAACGGTACTGTGCCCAGTTCTGGAACACGGCGCCGTTGCCGCCGTAGGTGATCAGTTCGTGCGGGTGCTGGGCCACGGCGGGGTCGAGGTTGTTCTGGATCATCAGCATGATGGCCGCCGCCTGCTTGCATTTGGCGGGGTAGGCCTCGATGGGACGGGCGTACATCTCGTAGGTCGGGCGGTAGCGATACATGTAGATGCGGCCGTAGTCATGCAGCTCCTTTGCGAACTCAGGGGCGAGGGTGGCGTGCTGAGAGGCCGGGAAATAGCGCAGGGCGTTGCGCAGGGCCAACTGTTTCTCCTTCTTGGTGAGGATGTCCTTGCGCTTCGGCGCGTGGTTAATATTCGGGTCGTAGGGTTGCGCGGCCGGAATCTCCGCCGGGATGCCCATTCTCAAATCTGCTTGAAATTCTTGTAAGGTCATACTATTTCTTTTTTAACGTTATCTTTTTGAACAAGCGGCAAAGATACAATTTTTTGGGAATCGCTGAAGTCGGTTTTTGTGGAGTGTCAGGGCTCGCGCAAAAAAAAGGAGCCGTCGAGGCTCCTTTTTCATATCTGTTTTTTTGGAAGTTTACTTCTTGAGTTCTTCGTTCGTGGCGTTTTTGTCTTTCTTCAGTCTCAGCAGGTCGTAAGCCAGCGGGTTGGAGACGAAGATGCCGGAGTAGGTACCGAAAGCGATACCGATGAACATGGCGAACACGAATCCGCGGATCACTTCGCCGCCGAAGATGAAGATCACGAGCAGCGTGACCAAGGTGGTGGCGGCGGTGTTCACGTTACGGCCCAACGTGCCGTTGATGGCGGCGTTGAAGTTGTCGTAGTTGGAGCGTTTCGGGTAGAGGGCCAGGTTCTCACGCACACGGTCGAAGATGACCACCACGTTGTTGATGGAGTAACCGATGACCGTCAGGATGGCGGCGATGAAGTTCTGGTCGATCTCCATGGTGAACGGCATGACCTTGTAGAACAGGGAGAACATACCGATGGTCAGGAAGGAGTCGTGGAACAGGGCGAAGACACCGGCCATACCGAACTGCCAGTTGCGGAAACGGATGGCGATGTAGATGAAGATCAGGACCAGGGAGGCCAGCACAGCCCAGAAGGCGTTGCGCAGCAGCTCGCGGGCCACGGTCGGCTGGATCTTGGAGGAGGACTGGATGCCACGCACGTCGTTGGTCAGGTGGGTGAAGTCGTACTCGCTCAGGTCTTGCTTGTCGTAGAAGCCCTTCAAGGCGTTGTAGAGTTTTCTCTCGCAGAGTTCGTCGTCTTTCACGTTGTTGCTCTCGATCTTGTAGTTGGTGACGATACGCACCTGGTTGTTGCTACCGAAGGTCTTCACCTCGGGAGAACCGCCGAATTCCTTGATGACGGCCTCACGGACATCCTTCGTCACCACATCCTTGTCGAAGCGCACCACGTAGCTGCGGCCGCCGGTGAAGTCAACGCCGGGTTGCAGGCCGAGGACGAAGAAGGAGATGATGGAGATGAGAATCAAGGTGCCGGAGATGGTGTAGAACACCTTTCTGGTCTTGAGGAAGTTGAAATGGGTGTTGGTGAAGGCGTTGATGGTGGCAGCGGTGCCCACGGAGAAGCTCTTGCCCTTCTTGAGGCGTGCCTCGATGATCATGCGGGAGACGAGGATAGCCGTGAACAGGGAGGAGAGGATACCGATGATGAGCGTGGTGGCGAAACCTTGGATGGGGCCGGAACCGAAGATGTAGAGCACGATGGCCGTGATGAGGGTGGTGACGTTACCGTCGATGATGGCGGAATAGGAGTTCTTGAAACCATCGTCAACGGCTTGGCGCATGCCCTTGCCGGCGCGCACTTCCTCGCGCACGCGTTCATATATAATAACGTTCGCATCAACGGCCATACCCAAGGTCAGGACGATACCGGCGATACCGGGCAGCGTCAGGACGGCGCCCATGGAGGCGAGCACGCCAATGATGAAGAAGACGTTCAGCAGCAGGGCGAGGTCAGCGACCAGACCGGCGCGGCTGTAGTACAGGAACATGTAGATGATGACTAACAGGAAGGCGCCGAGGAAGGAGAGCAAGCCGGAGCGGATGGACTCCTTACCGAGCGTAGGTCCGACGATTTCGGATTGGACGATGTTGACGCCGGCTTCCAGGTTGCCGGAGTTCAGCACGGTGGCCAGGTCCTTGGCCTCTTCGATGGTGAAGTTACCGGAGATTTCGGAGTTGCCGTTCGGGATTTCGCCGCGCACGGTCGGAGCGGAATAGACGAACTGGTCGAGCACGATGGCGATGCAGGTCGGGTTGTTGGCCGTGCCCTTGGCGGCGGCTTCGCGGGTGATCTTGCGCCACTCGTCGGCAGCCTGGTCTTCCATGGACATGGTGACGACCACGCGGTTGTTCTGGTCAACGTCCTGGCGGGCGGTGCGCACCACGCGGTTGCCGCCGATGGTCTCGGAGCTCAACAGCGGTCCGATACGGTCGTTTTTCTTTTTCAGGGGATAGAGCGGGTAGGCGGTGCCGACGTTCTCGAGTTTTTCAGCGGCACCCCAGTAGAAGACCACGTTGGGGTCGCCGAGGATGCGGTTCAGTTCGGGAAGCATCTGGTCGATTTTCGGCATGTCGGCCTCGCGGAAGAAAGCGATGACGTTGTAGCCGCCGGTGACGGCGTGGCTGAGGATGGCGCCTTCGCCAACCTCGGTTTCGTCCTCGTCTTCATCCTCGTCGGCGAGTGCCGTGGTGTCGAGGGCGGCCAGTGCGCTGTCGGCGTTCAGGGCGGCATCAAGCGTGCTGTCGGCAGCGGTCGTGGGGGCTGCTGTCTGCTTGTTCTTCAGCAGCTCGGCCAGCTTGGCGTCAGCCTCCATGAAACGCTGTTGGATGGACTTGCCTCCGACGACGTCGTTATAGACCTCCCAGAACTCCAGCTTGGCGGTGCTCTTCAGCAGATCGGTGACGCGCTCGGGTTCCTTCACGCCGGGCAGCTCCACGAGGATGCGGCCGCCCTGCAGCATCTGCAGGTTTGGCTGGGCAACGCCGAAGCGGTCGATACGGGTGCGCAGGATCTTGAACGTGCGATCGACGATCTCGCCGCTCTCCTTGCGGATGTAGCTGATGATCTGGTCGTCAGTGGCGTTCTTGATGCCGGAGCGCTCGCCGAAGTAGGTGCGCAGGTTGGCGTTGTTGAGGTTCAGCGCCTTCTTCTCGGCGTTGAAGTTCTTGACGAAGATATCGATAAAGTCGCCGTTCACCGTCTTGGCGTATTCGGCCTGCGCTTTCTCAAAGGCGTTCTTGAACAGCTGGTCCTCCGTGTTGGTGGCCAGGCTCTTCACTGCGTCGGGCATGGAAATCTCCAAGGTCACGTTCATACCGCCCTTCAGGTCCAGACCCAAGTTCAGCTCTTTGTACTTGCACTGCTTGTAAGTGTTTCCAAGATAGACGGTTGAGTCGTTCTTGTTCGTCAGATACTGGCGGGTGCGGGCGTCCACCACCGAGTCAACCAAATGCTTTTCAAGCATAACGTCGCCGTTTGCCAATTTCTTCACCGCCTCGATCGCGGCCGGGTCGTTGGCGTACTTGTCCGCCTTGCTCTCCACACGCCAAGAGGCGAAGGAGAAGGACAAACAGTAGATGCAAACCAGCGCGATGAGAATGGTAAAGAATAAAATCAGTCCTTTGTTTTTCATCTTTCTTTTGTTAATTTTTTGATTTATAAATATTTATAACTTTCTCAACCTAATATTTTTAAGGTCGCAAATATACAATTTTTATAGTATGATTTGCAACGGTTGATATTTTGTTGATTTTATGGGTTAATGGGTTAATGGTTTAGTAGTTTAGTAGTTTAGTAGTTTAGTAGTTTAGAGGGTTACTGGTTTACTGGTTTAGTAGTTTAGTAGTTTAGAGGGTTACTGGTTATAGTTATAGTTATAGTCACTGGTTATAGTTATTGTATTTGAAATTTGTGTATATTTGCGCCCTGAAAATGTAAAGAACAATGGCAGACGACAAAAAGATAATTTTCTCGATGGTGAACGTCAGCAAGACGTATCCGCCGCAAAAGCAAGTGCTTAAAAACATATATCTCTCATTCTTCTATGGGGCGAAGATCGGCGTGCTCGGCCTCAACGGCGCCGGCAAATCCTCCCTGCTGAAGATTATCGCCGGGCTCGACAAGTCGTACCAGGGCGAGGTGGTCTTCTCGCCGGGTTACTCCGTGGGCTACCTCCCGCAGGAACCGCAGATCGACGACAGTCTGACTGTCAAGGAGATCGTGATGCAAGGGGGTGCAGCCCGTCGTCGATATCCTGAAGGAGTACGAGGAGGTGAACATGAAGTTCTCGGAGCCGATGAGCGACGAGGAGATGAACCGGCTGATCGAGCGGCAAGGTGAGCTCACCGACCTCATCGAGCAGCACGATGCCTGGGAGCTCGATTCCAAGTTGGAACGCGCCATGGACGCCCTGCGCTGCCCCGACGGCGACACGCCCGCCAAAAACCTCTCCGGTGGCGAGCGCCGTCGCGTGGCCCTCTGCCGACTGCTGCTCACCGAACCCGATATCCTGCTCCTCGACGAGCCCACCAACCACCTCGACGCCGAGTCGGTGGAGTGGTTGGAGGCCCATCTGCAGCAATACAAGGGCACGGTCATCGCCGTCACCCACGACCGCTACTTCCTCGACCACGTGGCCGGCTGGATTCTCGAGCTCGACCGCGGCGAGGGCATCCCGTGGCAGGGCAACTACTCCTCATGGCTTGAGCAGAAGGCCAACCGCCTCGCCATGGAGCAGAAGCAGGAGAGCAAGCGCATGAAGACCCTCGAACGCGAGCTCGAATGGGTGCGCATGGCCCCGAAGGCCCGCCACGCAAAGTCGAAGGCCCGTCTGAACGCTTACGACAAGCTGCTCAACGAGGACGTGAAGGAGAAGGAGGAACAACTGCAGATTTTCATCCCCAACGGGCCGCGTTTGGGCAACAACGTCATCGAGGCCTGCCACGTGCGCAAGGCCTTCGGTGACAAGCTCCTGTTCGACGACCTCAACTTCAACCTGCCGCCCAACGGCATCGTGGGGGTCATCGGCCCGAACGGCGCCGGCAAGACCACCCTCTTCCGCCTCATCATGGGGTTGGAGAAGCCCGACAGCGGCGACTTCAGGGTAGGGGAGACCGTGCGTGTGGGCTATGTCGATCAGCAGCACACCGTCATCGACCCCGAAAAGAGCGTCTGGGAGGTGGTCTCCGAGGGGAATGAGCAGATGATGATGGGCGGTCGGCTCGTCAATTCGCGAGCCTACCTGTCGCGCTTCAATTTTGGCGGCACCGACCAGAACAAGAAGGCTGGCGTGCTCTCCGGCGGCGAGCGCAACCGCCTGCACCTCGCCCTCACCCTCAAGTCGGAAGCCAACGTGCTGCTCTTGGACGAGCCCACCAACGACATCGATGTCAACACGTTGCGGGCACTGGAAGAGGGTTTGGAGAACTTCGCGGGATGCGCCGTCATCATCTCCCACGACCGCTGGTTCCTCGACCGCATCTGCACCCACATCCTCGCCTTCGAGGGCGACTCGCAAGTCTATTTCTTCGAGGGAAGCTATACCGAGTATGAGGAGAACAAGAAGATGCGCCTCGGCAACGTCACGCCGAAGCGGATCCGCTACAAAAAGCTGATGGCCAACGATTAGGGAATCTTTTATATCTTTTTACATTATTAAGTATTCAGGCAACCGAAGAAAATTGTATTTTTGCGGGATTTTATTTGAGATAGTATGAAACGTAAAAGTTGGATTTTAGTGTTGGCGTGCGTCTGCCTGGTGGGGATGTCGTGCCAGAACAACAAGAAAAATACTCCCGAAGCCGTTACCGAAGCCTTTGCCAAGGCGTTCTACACGGCGGATTTCGCACATTTGTACCAATATACGACCAAAAAGTCGCAGCCCGTGGTGCAGACCATCCAGAACGGGATGAAAGGCAACGAGGCGCGGCTGGAGGAGATGAAGAACAGTAAAGTGGAACTCGTGGAGGTCAAGGTGATAGAGCAGACCGACTCCACGGCCCTCTGCGGGTGCGCAGTCAAGATAAACGAACAGCCCCGCAGCGACCGGTGGGACCTCGTGAAGGAGGGCGACGAATGGAAGGTCACCCTCGTGGTGCTGTAGCCCGAATGTTGAATTTTGATTAAAGATAATTGCATTAAAACGATGAATTTTGTAGAAGAATTAAGATGGAGAGGCATGTTGCACGACATCATGCCCGGAACTGAGGAATTGTTTAACAAGGAAGTGTGTTCCGTCTATTTGGGTATCGACCCGACGGCGGACTCCCTGCATATCGGTCACCTGGTGGGTATCATGATGCTGTCGCACCTGCAGCGCTGCGGCCACCGGCCCATCGCCCTGCTCGGCGGTGCCACCGGCATGATCGGCGACCCCTCCGGCAAGAGCCAGGAGCGTAACCTGCTGGATGAGGAGACGTTGCGCCACAACCAAGCCTGCATCAAGAAGCAGCTCAGCAAGTTCCTGGATTTCGACAGCAAGGAGCCGAATGCCGCCATTCTGGTCAACAACTATGACTGGATGAGCAAGTTCTCTTTCCTGGAATTTATCCGCGATGTCGGCAAACACCTGACCGTCAACTATATGATGGCCAAGGATTCGGTGAAGAAACGCTTCAACGGCGAAGGCGACGGTATGTCGTTCACCGAGTTCTCCTATCAGCTCGTGCAGGGCTATGACTTCCTGCACCTCTACCAGACGCAGAACTGCAAGGTGCAGATGGGCGGTTCCGACCAGTGGGGCAATATCACCACGGGCACGGAGCTCATCCGCCGCATGATCAACGGCGAGGCCTACGCGCTCACCTGTCCGCTCATCACCAAAGCCGACGGCGGCAAGTTCGGCAAGACCGAGAAGGGCAACGTCTGGCTCGACCCCGCCCGCACCTCCCCGTACGCCTTCTACCAATTCTGGCTCAACTGTTCCGACGACGACAGTAAGCGCTATATCCGTATCTTCACCCACTTCACGAAGGAGGAAATCGAGGAGATGGAACGCCAGCACGATGCCGAGCCGCACCTCCGCATCCTGCAAAAAGCCCTGGCTAAGGACCTCACCGTGCGTGTGCACTCGCAGGAGGACTACGATGCGGCCGTCAACGCCTCCGAAATCCTCTTCGGCAAAGGCACCGCCGAGAACCTCGCCGCCCTCTCCGAGGAGATGTTCCTGTCCGTCTTCGAGGGTGTCCCGCAATTCGACGTGCCGATGTCTGTGCTCGATGAAAACTGTGGCGTGGTCGATTTTCTCGCCAAGCACACCCAGGTCTTCAACTCCAACGGCGAAGCCCGTCGTATGCTCAAAGACAACGGGGTCGCCATCAACAAGACCAAGGTGAAGGAAGACAAGACCGTCACCCGCGACGACCTTCTCAACGGCAAGTATGTCCTCGTGCAGAAAGGCAAGAAGAACTATTACATCGTGAAGTTTGTATAGTTTGGCTTTTGGCTGTTGGCTTTTGGCTTTTGGCTTTTGGCTTTTGGCTGTTGGCTTTTAGCTGTTGGCTTTTGGCTTTAGTCACAAAAACAGTTCCCCTAACAAAACCATATTTCGATAACCTCTAAACCTCTAAACCTCTAAACTTCTAAACCTCTAAACCTCTAAACCTCTAAACTTCTAAACCCCTAAACTTTAACCGTTACAATGGCCTACATAACCCTTATTCTCCTCATTCTCCTCGGCATCGTCCTGATGATTCTCGACTTCCTGGTGATTCCCGGCGGGGTGGTCGCCATCATCGGCGTGCTGTGCATGGTGGGCGGCGTGGTCACTGCGTTCGTGCAGTTTGGCACCACTGTGGGTTTTCTCACGCTGCTGCTCACTGCCGTGCTCACCTTCCTCTTCTTCTTCCTGATGATGCGGACGAAGACGTGGCGTAAGCTGCAACTCAACACGCAGATAGACAGTAAGATGAACGAAGTGGACGAGTCGAAGCTGAAGGTCGGGACGGAGGGCGTGTCCGTATCGCGCCTCGCCCCCACGGGTACGGCAGTATTCGGCGACACGGAAGCTGAAGTGGTTTCTCTCCAAGGCTTTATCGACGAAAACACGCCCGTTGTGATTCAGAAAATCGAGGGAAGCAAAGTCGTTGTGGAAATTCTAAATCAAAAATAAATAGTTATGACACAGACTGTTATCACCATTGTCATTGTCCTGGCGCTGGTCATCCTGTTCTTCTGGATGGTGCCGTTGCGCCTGTGGTTCATCGCCATCCTGAACGGTGTCCACGTCTCCTTAGTGCAACTTATCCTGATGCGTTGGCGTCGTGTTCCGCCAGATATGATTGTCAATTCGATGATTACGGCATCCAAGGCGGGCATCAATATCAGCCGCGACCAGCTGGAGGCCCACTACCTGGCTGGCGGTCACGTGAAGCCGGTGGTCAATGCGCTGATTTCCGCCGACAAGGCCAACATCACCCTCGACTTCAAGGCGGCCACCGCCATCGACCTGGCCGGCCGTAACGTCTTGGAAGCCATCCAAACCTCCGTGAATCCGAAGGACATCAACACCCCTCCTGTGGCGGCAGTCGCCAAGGACGGTATCCAGCTGATTGCCAAGGCGCGAGTGACCGTGCGCACGAATATCCGTCAGTTGGTGGGCGGTGCCGGCGAGGAAACCATCATCGCCCGTGTGGGTGAGGGCATCGTCTCCGCTATTGGTTCCGCCGACACGCACAAATCGGTGCTTGAGAATCCCGATTCCATCTCCAAACTTGTGTTAACCAAGGGTTTGGACTCTGGTACGGCATTCGAGATCCTCTCCATCGACATCGCGGATGTGGACGTGGGTAAGAACATCGGCGCCATGCTGCAGATGGACCAGGCCAATGCCGACAAGAACATTGCGCAGGCCAAGGCCGAGGAGCGCAGAGCCATGGCTGTGGCCCAGGAGCAGGAGATGAAGGCCAAGGCCCAGGAAGCCCGTGCCCAGGTCATCTTGGCCGAGGCCGAGGTCCCGAGAGCCCTCGCCGACGCTTTCCGCAGTGGCAACCTCGGCGTGATGGACTACTACAAGCTGGAAAACATCAAGGCCGACACCTCCATGCGCGATGGTATCAGCAAGATGGGCCAGCATAACCAAACGCCTGCAAAAAAGTAA
>JAFXPL010000076.1 GCA_017527945.1 Bacteroidales bacterium
AAGATTGCCGGTGAGCTTCTTCCCGGTGTCTTCCACGTCTCCGCACGTGCCCTGGCTGCCCAGGCTTTGTCCATCTTCGGTGACCACGCCGACGTGATGAGCGCCCGTCAGACGGGCTTCGCCCTGTTGGCCACGGGTAGCGTCCAGGAAATCATGGACCTCGCCCCCGTCGCCCACCTCGCCGCCATCGAAGGCCGCGTGCCTTTCCTGCACTTCTTCGACGGTTTCCGCACCTCCCACGAGATCCAGAAGGTGGAAGCCACCAACCAGGACGATGTCGCCAAGCTCCTCAACTGGGACGCCCTCAAGGCTTACCGCGAGAGAGCCCTCAACCCTGAGCACCCCGTGACCCGCGGTACCGCCCAGAACCCCGACATCTACTTCCAGACCCGCGAGCTGCAGAACCAGTACTACGACGCCCTTCCCGACATCGTAGCCAAGTACATGAAAGAGATGAGCAAGATCACCGGCCGTGAGTACGCCCCGTTCACCTACTACGGCGCGAAAGACGCCACCGACGTCATCATCGCCATGGGCTCCATCACCGACGTCATCAAGACCGTCATCGACAAGGAGAACGCCGCCGGCAAGAAACTCGGCCTCGTGAGCGTCCACCTCTATCGCCCCTTCAGCGTGAAATACCTCATGGAAGCCATGCCGAAGAGCCTGATGGAACACGTGAAGCACATCTGTGTGCTTGACAGAACGAAGGAGCCCGGCGCCAACGGCGACCCGTTGTACCTCGATGTCGTGGAAGCCTTCAAGGATTGTCCGTTCCATCCGATGATCATCGGCGGCCGCTTCGGTCTCTCCTCCAAGGACACCACCCCGGCGCAAATCGTGGCCGTGTTCGAGAACATGATGAGCGAGAACCCGAAGAACCAGTTCACCGTCGGCATCAACGACGATGTGACCTTCAAGTCCCTCAAGGTCGGCAAGGAGATTTCCATCCTGCCGCAGGGCACGTTCGAGGCCAAGTTCTACGGTCTGGGCGCTGACGGTACCGTGGGTGCCAACAAGAACTCCATCAAGATCATCGGCGACAACACCGACAAGTACAGCCAGGCCTACTTCGACTACGACTCCAAAAAGTCCGGCGGCTACACCTGCTCTCACCTGCGTTTCGGCGACAAGCCGATCCTGGCTCCCTACCTCGTGGGCACGCCCGATTTCGTGGCCGTCCACGTGCCTTCCTACCTGCGCAAATACGACTGTCTGCGCGGCCTGAAGGATAACGGCACCTTCCTCTACAATTCCCCGTGGGATGTGGAAGAGACCAAAAAGCATCTGCCTGATTTCGTGAAGAAATACCTGGCCCTGCACCATATCAACATGTACATCATCGACGCCACCAAGATTGCTGCCGAGATTGGCTTGGGCAACCGCACCAACACCATCCTGCAAAGCGCCTTCTTCAAGATTTCCGGTGTCATTCCTTACGACCTCGCCGTGGAGCAGATGAAGAAATTCATCGTGAAGAGCTATGGCAAGAAGGGTGAAGACGTGGTGAACATGAACTACGCTGCCGTTGACCGCGGCGGTGAAATCACCAAGGTCGAAATCCCGGCCGAATGGGCCAACCTCGACTGCACTACCGATTTCGTCTTCGAGCACAACGACAACGATCCCGAGTTCATCAACAAGGTGATGCGCCCGATGGTGGCACAGTGCGGCAACGACCTGCCTGTGAGCGCCTTCAAGGACATCGTTGACGGCACGTTCCCGGCCGGCACCACCGCTTACGAGAAACGCGGTGTCGCCACGATGGTTCCCGAGTGGGATCCGACCAAATGTATCCAATGTAACCAATGCTCCGTGGTTTGTCCTCATGCCGCCATCCGCCCGGTGGTGATGACCGACGAGGAGAAGGCAGGCGCCCCCGCCGCCATGGCCACGGCTACCGTGAAGGTCCCGAAGGAACTCGCCGGCATGCACTTCCGTATGCAGGTTTCCGCTATGGACTGCACCGGTTGCGGCAACTGCGCCGATGTCTGTCCCGCCAAGGAGAAAGCGTTGGTGATGAAGCCGTTCGAGAGCCAGCTCGGCGAAGTCGAGAACTGGGAATACGGCCAAAAGAAAGTGACCTACAAGGACAACCTTATCGACAAATACGCCACCATCAAGAACAGCCAGTTCGCACAGCCTCTGTTCGAGTTCAGCGGCGCTTGTGCCGGCTGCGGTGAGACCCCCTACATCAAGACCATCACGCAGCTGTTCGGCGAGCGCATGATCGTGGCCAACGCCACGGGCTGCTCCTCCATCTACGGTGGTTCCGCTCCCGCCACGCCGTACTGCAAGAACTGCCGTACCGGCAGAGGTGTGGCATGGGCCAACAGCTTGTTCGAGGACAACGCCGAGTTCGGTCTCGGTATGGCCACTGGTTACCGCAAGCTGCGCAGCGACTTGCGCAAGAAAGCCGAAGAGCTGGTCGGCGTGACCGCTTTCGATTGGATGCGCGAAGCTACCCAAAAGTGGCTCGACACCTACGACGACACCATCGCCAACAGCGTTGCCACGGACGAATTCGTCGCCGCTTTGGAGAAGGCCATCCTTCCCATTGACGCTTGCATTGACTTCTGGAACGGCCAGGGCAAGGAGCTCTACGGTGCTGAGGTTGCCGCACAGAAACTGCAGGAAGCCAAGGACGCCAAGGCTGCTGGCAGCCCCATCTGCCCGTGTCACGGTTGTGAACTGGAGAGCGAGCTGTTAGCCAACAAGGATTTCCTGGCCAAACGCAGCCAGTGGATCTTCGGTGGTGACGGTTGGGCTTATGACATCGGTTTCGGCGGTCTGGACCACGTGTTGGCCAGCGGCGAGGATGTCAACGTGCTCGTGCTCGACACGGAGGTTTACTCCAACACGGGTGGTCAGTCTTCAAAGGCTACGCCTGCCGGTGCTGTCGCCAAATTTGCCGCTTCCGGTAAGAAGGTCCGCAAGAAAGACCTCGGCATGATCGCCAAGAGCTACGGCTATGTGTATGTGGCACAGGTCGCTATGGGCGCCAGCCAGGCACAGTACTTCAAGGCCATCAAGGAGGCCGAGGCTTATCCGGGACCGTCATTGGTTATCTGCTACGCTCCTTGTATCAACCACGGCATCAAGGTCGGCATGGGCCGCACGCAGCACGAAGAGGCCAAGGCCGTCGAGTGCGGTTACTGGCACCTGTGGCGTTTCAACCCTGCCGAGGAAGAAGCCGGCCAGAACGGCTTCCACTTGGACAGCAAGGAACCCGACTGGAGCAAGTTCCAGGAGTTCATCATGGGCGAGGTCCGTTACAACAGCCTGTTGAAGACCTTCCCGGAAGAAGCCAAGGAGCTCTTCGCCAAGACCGAGCAGTTCGCAAAACTCCGTTATGAGGGTTACAAGAAACTGAGCGAAGAAAAATAGGAGGTACACAATATCTGTGTACGAAACCCCTGTAGAGACGCGGCGCGCCGCGTCTCTACAATTACCCAAACCGGGCGTTGACCCATTGCGGTCGGCGCCCGGTTTTTATATTGGATTATTTTGTAATTTTGCGGGGTTGAATTTATATGGATATGAAAAACGTTTTGTCTGACATAAAACATCTTGCCCTGTCGGTGGTTCCCACAGGGGGCGCTGCGTGGCTGTACGGGTCGCGCGCCCGCGGGACAGCGCACCGACATTCCGACTGGGATGTTCTGCTCATCTTGCGGAAAGACACGCTTACCCAAGCCGATTACGACACCGTGAGCTATCCTTTTGTGCTGCTTGGATGCGAATTGGGCGAGGAAATCAATCCTATCCTTTATACGGAAAAAGAATGGGAATCATATCAGGCAACGCCATTTTATGAAAACGTCCAACATGATGCTGTAAACCTATTGTCATGACGCCAGAGGAGAAGAATTGACAGAAAGCGGATTACAATTGTGCATACGATGTCACGGAAGAAGAAGCAAAAAGTCTGGAGGAACCGACGCATCGTTTTGTGGAGAAGATTGCAGAACTTATTGAGAAATAGGAATATCATATAATAGATAGTATTAACGAAACCCCAACGAATAAAAGAAACAGACTAAAAACCAACCATAATATATAATAGTAGATAGCGTTTGTGGCTATCCTTGAACGTCAAATTTCCACAACGTCCTCATTGTGAGGACAAAAACCAATCAAGGAGAGTTACCAATGCCGTAGCGATACGGCGTGGAATAACTTGTTAGATTGGTGGGGCGTGGAAAC
Source organism: Bacteroidales bacterium (assembly GCA_017527945.1). The sequence continues at coordinate 4,207 of JAFXPL010000076.1, forward strand.
CCTGACGTTCAAGCAAGGAATAGGTTCCACGCTTTTTTATGCAATCAAGTCAAATGGGATCGCTACACATAGGAAATATGATCAGGGCCGAGTTGAAGGCGCAGGGCAGAACCGTCACGTGGTTCGCCAAGACCATCCACACTGACCGGGGCAACGTGTACAAGATTCTAAACAAAGATACTATTGATTTACAACTACTGGTCAGAATCTCCAAATTGTTGCATCATAACTTCCTTCGCGATTACTCCAAAGCCATAGACAGTGAGGTCTGATTAGCGACAAAAGTGTGGCGAAATTGGCGACAGAATGGCTTCTGTAAGATTTTGATAATTCATAATTTTGCCAACTGAAAGTTCATTAGTAGTATCTATATGGAGAAGAAGTACATCATTTGCGACTATGCAAGGGCAAATTGGGGCAAAACGGAAACCCTATTAGAGGTTATCTCCCTTTTAAAGGGAAAACCTCAAAGCACATTAATTTATGAGAAACCCAACACGGGAAAAGACAAGTGGTGCCACTTTGAGATGAAGGGAAAGCCTGTTGTAATTTCCACACTTGGAGACCCCTATTCTGCCCAGCCAGCTTGGTTGGAGGATGCGACAAATACAGGTGCTGAAATTATAGTGACAGCAAGTCGGACAAGTGGTTCCACCGTAAATGCAGTGTATGATATCGCAACAAGATATGGATATGAGGTTATTTGGTTTCAAAACTTCCATTTTGACAATTCTGCCCTTGTTGGGCTTTCATCAATGGTGGATGTAAGAATGAAACTGGCAGAATGTATAGTGGGTATCATTGACCTGTTATTGTAAATCGAATTTTTAGCTTTATTTTCCGAGGAAATATGGTTCTAATGAAAAAAGTGAGTGTTTATTTTTTGATATTGGCAACTGTTTTTGCAGTTATTGGCTGTAAAGAAAAATCCAATTCTGATTTAACTAAGGAAAAATTGTCATTTATACCAAAGGGGGACGGGAAGATAGGACATTTATATGATTATGATGACAATTTGTATAAAGGTATCAAATTAGGAAACCAAATATGGATGGATAGAGATTTAGAAAGTGAACGCTTTATACAGGGAAGTGTACACTATTCTGATGGCACTGAAATTACAAAATGGGAAAAGCAAGGTGACGACGAGAAGCCCTGTTACTTTCAATGCGAGGAAAATGTATTGGGGCAATGGAGGGCTGCGTATAACGGATATGCCGCGATGGACAAAGAGCACAATATTTGTCCCAAAGGTTGGCATGTTCCATCAGATGAAGATTGGGAAGAATTAGAAAATCACCTTAAGAGAAGTGAAATATATTCGTGTGAGGGAAATGGTTCTGCCATAGCAAAGTCATTAGCAGCACATTATGGTTGGGCTGAATACAGGCATTCAACATCAAAAACAACATGTCATATTGGATATAATCCAAAAACAACAAATAATTCGACAGGGTTTTGTGCTTTACCCTATGGTATAGTTCGTGTAATGGGGGACAGCATAATCGAAGAGGATATTCGTCAAATACCAACTGAAGAAGCCGAGAATTTAAATTACAACGAATATCACAAGTTTATATCAGCTGGTTTTTGGTCTTCGAGTGGGAGTGCATATTACTTATTTGTTAATTCACCTATATTAGAAAAAGACACTAACATTGAAAAAACAGTTGGATTATCCGTCCGATGCGTTAGGTCAGTTAGCAATTAATTCAATAACAGGCACTGCTTAGACATACAATTTAAAAACACTTAATTAATATTATTATGGCCAATTTTGAAATTAAGCATGAAGTGACCAATTGTGATGACCCGAACGATTGGCGTTTATACTTCCAGTGGGGAACTTACCATTATGAAGATGGTGGTTCCGATGACGGGTTTAGATTTATCTGGAGATACCCTGAAGGCAAATTGCAGGCGGCACGTGGTCAGGCCCGCATTCCAAGCAAACAGGATTTATTTGAACTTTTAGCTTTAGCTTCCAAGGAGGGATGGTTCTAATGAAAAGAAATGAAATTTTTATTTTGACGTTGGCTGGTCTTGTTTTGACGTTAGGCTTTTGCTTGATTGGTTGCAAAAACCAATCATCCGATTCAAAGAATAGTTCTTTTTTTGAAAAGGGAGATCATGTTATTAAAAACGCCGTAAGGGATGCTGATGGAAATACTTATGATGCAGTTCAGTTAGGAGATCAGCTTTGGATGCAGCAAGATTTAATAAATGTTGGAGAGCACCATGTCTGCAGATTAGCATCTGTTGAGAATTTATCTGTCATCGAACGGGAAAATGAACCCTGGTTCTATGTTGATCCAGAAAACCCCGCTCTATTTTATAATTACATAGCAGTGGAAGAACAAAGGTTAAAACTATGTCCAGAAGGATGGAGAATACCTACAGAAGATGATTGGGAAGTACTCGAAAGGTATCTTTTAAAAAAGCCAGAATACAGATGTGGAAACTCGGACACCTATATAGCTAAGTCCCTCGCAGACAGTCTTTATTGGAAAGTTTACAAGCGACCTAAAGAAGATGATCGCTGCAACATTGCGTATAATCCATTTACAACAAATAATGCAACAGGCTTTTCGGCTAGAGGATACGGATATTGTTATTCTTTTTCTCCTGACTTTGGCGGGGATGTTAGAACTTTAGAGGTTGGAGAATCTGCACGTTTCTGGTGTAAAAATCGTAATGAAGAAGGGGATCCTATTTGTATACTATTCCAATTAGATTCCCCTTTGCTTGAAATAGAGTCAGTTGGTAAAGAATATGGATGTTTAATTCGTTGCATTAAGGATAAATAACATGAATTGCAGATAGAGTATTCACAATCCATCCTCGGGCGCTGACTGATTGCAGTTGGTGCCCGTTTTTCATATTGAAACTTTTTTGATTCCACAAAGGAGAGGGTATTAAAGTACCAAATGAAATCCAAATTATTCTTATACCCGCTGTCTGACAAAAAGTCCATGAAACCTTATCAAAGACAAGCGCAAATACACATCAAGATCATCGCCGCTTGCACCAAATGCGGTTGCGACTATTGCAAGCAAATCGTTGACCTGAAGGATCATCTGGTGAAGAAGAGCCAGTGGATCTTCGGTGGTGACGATTGGGCTTACGACATCGGTTTCGGCGGTCTAAACCACGTGTTGGCCAGCGGCGAGGACGTGAACGTGCTCGTGCTCGACACCGAGGTTTACTCCAACACCGGCGGTCAGTCTTCAAAGGCTACCCCGGCAGGTGCTGTTGCCAAATTTGCCGCTTCCGGTAAGAAGGTCCGCAAGAAAGACCTCGGCAGGTTGCCAAGAATTATGGCTATGTATATGTAGCTCAAGTAGCTATGGGCGCCATCAAGGCTCAGCACTTCAAAGCCATCAAGGCAGCTAAAGCATATTTTGGACTAACATTGGTGATCTGCTACGCTCCTTGTATCAACCACGGTGTCAAGGTCGGTATGGGTCCTTCACAGCACGAAGAGGCCAAGGAACTCTTTGCCAAGACCGAGTAATTTGTGAAGCTGAGATACGAAGGTTGGCATCAATTTTTCGTATTTTGTATGACATTATTCATCCCTCTTATTTTCTCACCTGTCATTTCATTCAACTCAAAATGGTTTG
>JAFXPL010000077.1 GCA_017527945.1 Bacteroidales bacterium
GAATCTTTCCATTTGAATTTAATTTGGCTGCAAAGATACAGTTTTTCCAATCATGGAGTGACAGGATTCCAAAACCGGTCACAATACCGTCACCGTCCCTTTTTTCACAAATGATTTCCCAAAAAGATTGGAATAGCGTATAACGTATTGATACACATTGTTATAATATGTTTTTCCCTTGAAATTGCCATCCCACTGGAAGTTTTTATCCGTGGAATAGAACACCATCTCGCCCCATCGGTTGAAGATCATAATCTCAAAATCCTTTATCTGGTTCTTCACCCTCTCGGGAAGTGAGAAGACATCGTTCATACCGTCAGACTTGGACGGCGTGATGGCGTTGGGAAGATAGAGGACTATGTCCGTGACGGCGACCGCGACGGAAACGTGGATGACGCTGTCGCAGCCATAGACACTCTGGTAGGTGATGGACGTATCTATATGGTCTCCGCCTTCCAACAGGCTCTCACTCAGGAAGATTCCATGGTTGTCGTAGGGATAGCCCTCGGGAATGGTCTCCGTGAAATGGAGGTCATACTCAGGGTGCACCTGCAACCGCAGAACAATCACACTGTCGCAATCCTCCACTTGGAATACGCGGGTGAAATAGTGCGTGCCTGCCGTCTGCGTCTCCGCCGCTTGGATGTCGAAATTACTGTCAGCGTATGGCTCACGTACGCAGATGTCCGCCGTGACGGTGTCCCGGATAATGGGGCACGAACTTGCGGGGAAGCGGAAGAAATTGTCGGTGGTATCACATTCCTCATGCTGCCCGCCGGTCTGCGCCACACCCTGCCCGTTGTCATTCACTGCCACCACGATGGTGTCCAAACCCGGGAAATCCATCAAATCATCCTCCGTGAATTGAGCCGTAATGGTCATACAGTTGCCCACCGTCAGTGAATTGTTGACGGTTTCCGTACGGATTATCGGACCTTGGTAATTACCGGCATAATAGGTGATGCGGAACGGAGCCGGCAAGGTTTGTCCACCGGTATTGCAGAATTTATACGAGACGGTGAGTGTCCCGTTCTCGAACGTCACGCTGGTGTCCGTGGTGGCGTGGACGTTCAACATCCGGGAGAACGGCCGCCCGTACTGGTCGAGCGTGGTGGCCTGCTGCAGGAAGTTGTTGAAGGGCCGCCGCACCACGCCGTCGGGATCGGTGAACACCGTGGCGTTGTTGAACAGCGAGGACGGAACTGTCAGGTCTTTGTTGATGTTGGTGACGTTGTAGAGATACTGGTTCCAAACCGGACGCGCTGGCGCCCAAGGCTGCCCCGACGACTTGAAGATGTTCAACTTCGTGCTGCCCACGGAGACGATTTCCGCCGCTCCGTCTGCATCCACATCGGCGATGACAGGATATTGCATGATGGTGATTTCCGAGAACGAAAACGTATTCAGCACATAAACCGGCACCGTATCCTGATGCGTGAGATGGCTCTTACCGCTGCCGTTGACTATCTTCAACGTGTTTTGGTCGCAGATAATCAGTTCCAAAAGCCCATCCTGGTTGAAGTCGAACGCCGTGAAACTGTTCGAGAAGGAGTCCTCGTCAGGATACATGCCCCATATCATCGAAAACGATCCGGAAGCAGCATCATATCGGTAGGCCTGTATCCTTTTGGACGAATTCACCCACCCGTTCTGAATCACCACCTCCATGGATCCGTCATTGTCAATATCCGCTATCAAGGGGATGCTCTTGCCCGAATGCGTGGTGATTACGGTCATCGGGGTGCTCACGGTGCCGTTATGGACATCCCACACATAGAAATACACCATTCCATTGACAATATCCGTATCCCGAATACTGATGAAGACATCCAGATAGCCGTCCAGGTTGAAGTCCGCCACCTGCGGATGCCCGTCTGAGGGCACGGAGCCAGGCGGGGAAGTCTGCTCCCACAAAGTAATCGCATTGCCCGAGGTGCCGTCCAGATTGGTGATGGAGACTTGATAGATTTCGTTGCCGAGTATGAGTTCCGGCTTGCCATCCCCAGTGAAATCGGCGACCATCGGCGACGACAGCTTTCGATGTGTGACATGCGTCCAATGCGCATACGACAAAGCGGCATTCGTTGTGGAGGCTTCCGCCAGCAACTTCCCGTTCTCGGCATTATAGACCTTGTTCCGCACATACACCTCCGGATGCCCGTCCCCGTTGAAATCCGCAAAACTCACATTCGCCGCGTAGTCATTATTGCCTGACACATAGTCGACATCGGAGACCCAATGAGGGGAGCTCGGATTTGGAGAAGAAATGTCGTATGCACGCAGTTTGTTGTCGCAGCATGCGGTTACGATCAGCCCCACACCGTCCGAGGTGCGCACCAGACCGTAAGCTGCCGCATCGTAAGCCGAAACAGGGGATTCCATCGTGACAGTCGCCTTCAGTTGCTTGGTGACCCCGTCAAAAACCAACATCTGGTTGTCGATGTTGCCTTGCCCCGAATAGGAGGACTGCCCGGCGAGCGAGAAACACAGCACTTCCGGATGCCCGTCCCCGTCCAAATCCCCCACCAGCGGGATGTTGAGATTGGAGACAATCGTGTTCGACGACCAAGCGTTCACAACTCCCCAAGTCATGGATTCGACATCCGTCACACAGTCCGCCTCCATCATGTTGTCGGGCAAGACGGACTGAGCGGAAATGCGGAACAACGATGACACGCAAAGCATGATAACGATAATGAGAATTCCCCGATTCATATCCGCAAGTTTGAATTACCCAATTTGAACCTTGTTATATTTTGCAGCAAACTTTAATTTGCCGCCGCAAAAATACCATTTTTCCACTTCCGACATCATGAATTTCGCAAAAGCCACAAATGGAAGAATTTGTCGAAAACCTGATATTGTCCCTTGCCAAACGCAAGAAACCCTTTGCGACAAAAAACCGATTATTCCCATACCCTGCTTTACTTGTTTCATAAAAGCCAAAAAAGAAAGAATTTGGCGCGACTTTGAACCTTTTTGATTATTTTTGCACCGCAAATGGAGACAACCCCTTATGACTGCCTCCGTTCTCGAAAAATTCTGATATAAACCATATTAACCATAATGAAAAAAAATTTGATTATCATCGGAGCGTGCATTTTGACCGCCATTCTGACCGCCACCGGTTGCTGGGCCATCACAAAAAAACACACAGAGGCCGACCCCACCCCTAACCAGTATGCGAACACCCTGACAGCGCCTCCACTGCCGCAAAGCATGACCTTTGCCGGCGAGGAAGTACCGATAGATGTCTATTGGGTACGGGAATCCCTCGACCGCGAGCTTATCATCAACTGCTACCAACACTCCAAAACCCTGCGCATACTCAAACTCTCGCCGCGCATCTTCCCGGCTATCGAGAAAATTCTCAAGGAAGAAGGCGTGCCCGACGATTTCAAATACCTCTGCGTGGCGGAAAGCGGACTTGAGAACGTCACCTCGCCTGCAAACGCCGGCGGATACTGGCAGTTCATCCCCTCCACCGCCAAAGTCTATGGCTTAGAGGTCTCCAACGACGTGGACGAACGTTGCCACTTGGAAAAAGCCACCCGCGCCGCGTGCCGCTACCTGAAGAAAATGAAGAACCAATTCGGCAGTTGGACTATGGCGGCGGCAGGCTACAACCGGGGCGACGGCGGACTGCAGGCAGCCGTCGATGACCAGCACGTACGCAACTACTGGGATCTATGGCTCAACAGCGAAACCTCCCGCTACCTCTATCGCATCCTCGCTTTCAAACTCATCTTCGAAAACCCGCAACAATACGGCGTTAAACTCTGCCCCGCGCAGATGTACCACCCTATAGAGACCAAAACCGTGAGGGTGACTTCCTCCATCGCCAGCCTGCCACGCTTCGCCGAGGAACACCACATCACCTACCGCGAACTCCGCAACCTCAACCCCTGGATTCGCAATAACAAACTCACCGTCGCCGCAGGCAAAACCTACGACATAGTGATTCCGAAGTCTCCGAAATCAAACTACCGCGATCTGTACAAGCACCTCGACAACCCATATCTGAATTTGGGTGAAAAAGCACAATAACCTTACCCGCAAACATTTACAATGATGATATTTTACTTAGGCAGCTGGTATTTCCAGACGAAATTCCTGAAACGGCGCAAACCGCTGCAGACGGTGCTGTTCATCACCAACCGCTGCAATCTGTCGTGCTCGCACTGCAGCGTCTATGACCACGAACATCCGACCGACAAAAGCTACGAGCAGATCCGCGATGAACTGCAATATTCCTACGACTTGGGCTCCCGCTTCGTCGATTTCGAGGGCGGCGAACCGACTCTCTGGCGCGACGGTGACCGTCGGCTCAACGACCTCATCGACCTCGCGCACGAAATCGGCTTCTTCACCTCCACCGTGACCACCAACGCCCAGCAGCCCTTCGCCGGCCTCAAGGCCAATTCGATATGGGTCAGCATGGACGGCATCCACGAGTTCCACGATGCCGTGCGCGGACAGGGCACCTTCGACAAATTGGTGAAGAACGTCGATAGCTGCGGCCACAAAGCCCTGAGTGCCAACATGGTCATCGATGCCAACAACTACGTCAACGTGATGGACACGCTGCAGTTCGTGAAAAATCACCCCACGTTCAAGAGCATCGCCTTCAACTTCTATACCCCTGCCTTTTTCAAAGACCAAGACCCGCTGATTCTGGATTGGGACAAACGCATAGAGCTGATCGACAAACTGATAGAGCAGAAAAAGAAACGGATGCCCATCATGAACTCCGTCTCCGGACTGAAGCGGATGAAGGATCTCTCGTTCGAGAAGGCCTGCTGGATGTGCAACTATATCCTGCCCGACGGCACGCGCCTGCCCGAGTGCGTGGGCAAAAGCGCCGGCGTATGCGACCAATGCGGTTTCTGCATGGCCGGCGAGATGCGCTCCGTCATGGATTTCCGCCCCGACACCCTACTCGCCGGCCTCAACCTACGCGGATAGTTATAGTCATAAGTCATAGTCATAGTTATAGTCATAAGTTATAGTTATAAGTTATAGTTATAGTCATCGTCATCGTGGAACAGATCCGATACATCACCCTCAGCACCACCTCCCCCTACCACAACCTGGCAGCGGAGGAGTACCTGCTGCAGCAAACGAAAGACAACGTCTTCATGCTGTGGCAGAACGACAACACCATCGTCATCGGCCGGCACCAGAACACGGCGGCGGAAGTCAACCAGGAATATGTGGACCGCCATCATGTGAACGTGGTCAGAAGGCTGACCGGCGGCGGCGCGGTCTTCCACGACACCGGCAACCTCAACTTCACCTTTATCCAAAATGTGGAACCCGGCAAAAAGGAAATCGACTTCCAAAAGTATCTGCAACCCATTGTGGACGCGTTGCAGGCTTTGGGTGTCCCGGCTGCATTTTCCGGTCGCAACGACTTAGTAATCAACAATCAGAAGATTTCCGGCAACGCGATGACATTCTTCGGGAACCGCGTTTTGGAACACGGCACACTGTTGTTCTCCTCGCAGATGTCTGACCTCGCCAACGCCCTCAAGGTGGATCCCGACAAGTTCATCGACAAGGCGGTGAAATCCGTGCGCAGCCGCGTCACCAACATCTCTGAGCATCTCCCCCACCCCATGACCGTATTGGAGTTCAAGGATTACCTAATGAACTACATCATGCAGGGCAACCGGCTCTCAGAGCCCCAAAACCTTACCGAAGAAGAGGAAACCATAGTCCATCGGCTCATGAAGGAAAAATACTGTACCTGGGAGTGGAATTACGGCAAGTCGCCCGAGTATTCGGTGAACAAGAAGATCCGGACGAAAGGCGGCACCGTGCAGGTGGTCGCCGACATCCGCAACGGCCTCATCCGCGATTTGCAATTCTTCGGGGACTTCTTCTCCGAAAAGGACCCACAGGATATTGCCAACCAACTGGTAGGCGTTCGCCTCGACAAAACAGCCATCGCCGACGCCCTCGCCCAAATAAACATTAACGAATATTTCCACAATGTCACCTACGATGATATTATAAACTTGTTATGCTGATTCCACCCCTTGCCCTACCGAGCTCTTGCCCCTGCCGGAGCTGCTCAAAGAACCCACTAACCCATAACCCACTAACCCATAACCCATTAACCCACTAACCCATAACCCAATGAACCTCATCGTATTCGACCTCGACGGCACGCTGCTCAATTCGTTAGAAGATCTGGCGGATTCGGCCAACTGGGTGCTGGAGCAGCACGGATTCCCGATGCACCCCGTGGATGCTTACCGCTACTTCGTGGGCGACGGCGTGCGCAAACTCATCGAACGCATCCTGCCGGAGACGGAGCGCAGCACCGACCGCATCGAACAGTGCCGACAAGAGTTTGTGGCGTACTACGACATTCACAAGGAAGACAAAACCACTGCCTATCCAGGCATCGCGGAGCTACTTAAATCATTGAAATGCAAAGGTTTGAAAATCGCCGTAGCCACGAACAAAGTGCACTTGGCCGTGGAACCGCTGATGCGCAAATACTTCCCCGAAATCCATTTCGACGCGGTTTTCGGACAGCGGGAGGGCATCCCGGTGAAACCCGCCCCACAAATCATGTACGACATACTGAAGGCGACCGGCTGTAAGCCTTCGGAGACCTTGCACGTGGGCGACACAGCCACGGACATGCAGCTCGCGCACAACGCGGGCGTAACCCCGGTGGGTGTCCTGTGGGGTTATCGGCCGTTGGAGGAGTTGCAGGAGGCCGGCGCGAATTTCATCATAGAGAAACCGGAGGAGTTACTGAAGCTGGTGAAGTCGTATATACTCACGAGTAAATGAGAATATTCTCATAAGCCAACGAGAATATTCTCATGTGCCAACGAGAATACACTCATGTGCCAACGACACAATAACCCGCCTGACATTTGCGTCAACAACATCATTATTCACCAAAATATAACATTGTGACAGACAACCAACTCGAAAATCTGCAGTCGTTGCGGGAATACCTGCAGCAGGAGAGCTGCCGGCCGCAGGAGCCGCCCGTCCCCTTCGGCGAATGCTGCAGCTGCCCGCAAACGCAAATCATCAATGGATAACCGTCATTCGGTAGAGGCGCAATGCACTGCGCCTCTGCCCTTCTGAAACCTAAACAATAGAATCATGAATAACATAATGGACTTCTGGCGCAACGACATGCACCAGCGCAAGGAACTGCGGAACGGTTTTGAAAAATATTTGTCCCAGTAGCGTTTTAGTGCATCAGTCCGCCAGCTCTGCCGCTGCCATATAGGGCGAAATCTGCTTCGACTGGATCCGTGGCAGCATCTCCTCTATCCGCGCCTGCGTTGCCTCGCTATTGTAGAACCGATTGAGCAACGTGTATTCTATCCAATGGTAGAATATATTGATCAACTGTTCGTTACGAGTTTTTTCAAAGCTGCCGTTTCCTTTGGTCAGCGCGACGAAATCCTGGATAATCTGCCACACCTTGTCCAAGGCGAATCCTTCTAACGCCGAACAAACCTCCACCGGAACGTCCCAGCCGTTGTCATTTTTCGGGAACAGCTTCAGCGCGGCACGATACTGCGATGCCGCCATGCGGGCTTTGTGCTGGTTGTCGCCGTCGGCTTTGTTAATAACCAGTGCATCCGCCATTTCCATGATGCCGCGCTTGATGCCCTGCAACTCGTCGCCGGCACCGGCCAGCATCAGTAGCAGGAAGAAATCGACCATCGCCTTGACCGCAGTTTCCGACTGCCCCACGCCAACAGTCTCGACGATGATGACATCGAAGCCGGCGGCCTCGCACAGGATGATGGATTCGCGGGTCTTGCGGGCCACGCCGCCCAACGCGGAACCCGACGGCGAAGGCCGGATGAAAGCGTTCGGATCCACGGAGAGCGTCTCCATACGGGTCTTGTCACCCAAGATACTGCCCTTGGTGCGCTCGCTCGACGGGTCGATGGCCAGCACCGCCAACTTATGCCCTTGCGATGTCAGCATCCCGCCGAACGACTCGATGAAGGTGCTCTTTCCCACCCCCGGCACGCCCGTGATACCGATGCGTAGTGAGTTGCCGGAATGCGGCAGACACCGTTCGATAATCGCCTGCGCCATTTCGATGTGTTCCGGCCGCTCGCTTTCGATCATAGTGATGGCTCGGCTGAGGACAGTGCGGTTACCGTCCAAGATTCCCTTGACATAGTCATCCACGGTGAGTTCCGCCTTCTTGTGCCGCTTGAAGTTCGGGTTCACCTGCATGGGCTGTTCCACGCCCGCACGCTCCGTCAGCGCCGATTCGTAATAGGGGTTCGCCATGGTCACTTCCAGTTGAAATTGAACATCACCGCCTCTTTCATCGATTCAAAGTAGTGGAAAGTCATGCCTTCGATGAAGTTCTCCTTGATGTCGTCAATGTCCTTTTTGTTCTCTTTGGACATCACGATGTCGAAAATGCCGCAACGCTTGGCCGCAAGAATCTTCTCCTTGATGCCGCCCACGGGCAGAAGTTTTCCACGCAAAGTAATCTCGCCGGTCATGGCAATCTTCTCACGCACAGGTGTTTGCGTAAACGCAGAAACCAAAGCGGTGAGGATGGTGATGCCAGCGGAAGGCCCATCCTTCGGGGTAGCACCTTCGGGCACGTGGATATGGACTTTCTTCTTGTTAAAATCCTTAGAATCAACATGATAGTCTTTCGCATGGGCTTTCAGGAACTCGTAGGCGATGGTGGCCGACTCCTTCATCACGTCACCAAGATTGCCGGTGAGGGTCATCTCGCCCTTGCCCGCGCTGGTGAGGGCCTCCACAAAGAGAATCTCGCCGCCCACGGCCGTCCAAGCTAAGCCGGTGGCCACACCGAAGACATCCTTGTCGAGCGCTTTTTCCATCTGGAAGATAGGTGACCCGAGGATTTCCTTGAGGTCTTCAGGCTTCACCAACGGTTCCATGGTACCGTCCTGCACAAGCTGCGAAGCGCGCTTGCGGATAATCTTCGCAAGCGTGCGCTCCAGTCCGCGCACACCCGACTCGCGCGTATAGTCGCTGATAACCGCCTTGACGGTTTCCTCCGGAATGGTCAGCTGTTCGGGAGACAAACCATTGTCTTTCAGTTGTTTTGGAATAAGATGCTTCGTTGCGATAGCCAACTTTTCCTCCGCCAGGTAACCGGGGATGTCGATGATTTCCATGCGGTCCAACAAGGCCGGATGAATGCTGTTGAGGTTGTTGGCGGTGGCGATGAAGAGCACCTTGGAGAGGTCGAACGGAGTTTCAAGGTAGTTGTCGTTGAAGGTGCTGTTTTGTTCGGGATCCATGACCTCCAGCAGTGCCGCCGAAGGGTCGCCGTTGACGCTCATGCCAGAGACCTTGTCGATCTCATCGAGCACGAACACAGGATTGGCGTACCCGACCTTGCGCATGTTCTGGATAATGCGGCCGGGCATGGCACCGATGTAGGTTTTGCGGTGGCCGCGAATCTCCGCTTCGTCGTGCACGCCGCCGAGCGAGATGCGGACGTATTTCCGTCCGATGGACTCGGCGATGGAACGCCCAAGGGAAGTTTTGCCGACACCGGGAGGGCCTGCCAGACAGAGGATCGGAGATTTCATGTCGCCCTTCAGCTTCAGCACAGCCAAGTATTCGAGGATGCGCTCCTTCACCTTCTCCAGTCCATAGTGGTCCTTGTCAAGGATTTCGCGGGTCTTTTTCAGGTCGAAATTGTCCTCGCTGTACTCGTTCCACGGCAGGTCGAGGAGCAGTTCCAAGTAGTTGAGCTGCACCGAATAGTCGGGGGACATATAATTGGTGCGCTGCAGTTTCTTGAACTCTTTCTCGAAGAGGTCTGCCGTCTCCTGGTTCCATTTCTTTTTCGCGGCGCGTTCTCGAAGCTCGTCGAAGTCCTTTTCCGTGGAAGGGCCACCCAGTTCCTCTTGGATGGTCTTCATCTGCTGGTTGAGAATATATTCGCGCTGCTGCTTTTCCAGCTCTTTGCTCGATTTGGTGTGGATTTGGTGCTTGATTTCCACCACCTGCAGCTCATGCGTGAGGTGGGAGAGCACCTTGTCGGCGCGGAGCATAATGTCCTGGGTCTCTAATACATCCTGTTTCTCCTTCACATCCAAGGAGAGGTTGGAGACGATAAAGTTGAGCAGGAATGTGTTGCTTTCGATGTTGTTGATGGCGGCAACGGCATCGCGCGGGGTACCTGGGGTGAGCTGCATGATGTTGGCCATGGTTTCGCGGACCATGATCATCTTAGCCTTGAACTCCTCGGAGCCGATGATCCCGGCATCGAGATCGTTGTTCGGGAAGGGCTGGGTGGTGCAGCGGTAATAGGGCCGAGTGTGGGTGACGCGCCCGATTTCGAAAGTCTTGACGCCCTGCACGACCATCATGACGTTACCGTCGGGAATATTGAGGGTCTTGAGGATGCGGGCGATGGTACCCACACGGTACATGTCCTTGATGGTGGGGTCCTCCACGCTGTTGTCGCGCTGGGCCACCACGCCGATGGGGTCGTCGGAGTTGGCGCAGTCGCGGGCAAGTCGCAACGATTTCTCGCGCCCCACGGTGATGGGAATGACCATTCCGGGAAAGAGCACAGTGTTGCGAAGCGGAAGCAGCGACACCTCTTCAGGCAACGCCTCCTCGCTCAGGTTGACCTCATCCTCTGTCGAAAGGATGGGAATAACATTTGACTCTCCGTTCAGAAAGCCTCCTGCAGCTATGATTTCTTTTATCATCTTCAATAGGTTACAATACAAAAACTGACCTTTTTCGGGTTAGCAAAAAAGGTCAGCAAAAGTACAAAATATATGGATTATTTGGATTTGCCAGCTTCAAAATGGCGGGCATATTTGTTGCGGAACTTATCCACGCGTCCAGCGGTGTCCACCAACTTCATCTTACCGGTGAAGAAGGGGTGCGAAGTGCTGGAAATCTCTAATTTCACGAGCGGATATTCATTTCCGTCTTCCCATACAATCGTATCTTTCGTATTGACCGTTGACTTGGTCAGGAACGCGTAATCGTTGGACATGTCCTTGAAAACCACGGTTCTGTACTCCTTAGGATGGATGTCTTTTTTCATAATATCTTATAATTTTTTCAGTCGTTAAAATTGGACGGCAAAAATACACTTTTTTTTGATATTAACAAGTTGGGGTTGAGATTTTTTTTTAACATGAGGAGATGGGGGCAAGGTTCAAGGTTCAAGGTTCAAAGTTCAAAGTTCAAAGTTTAAGGTTTAAGGTTTAAGGAATTTGGAGCCGTAATAGCAACTTGACTTGATACTTTTAATAAAAGAAGAAATCGCTTTGCACAGATTTATACAATCGAAATAAAGTCGTTTGGCCGTATCATTATCGATGTAACCTACATCTGATGCACGAATTATCTGACTTCGAACCTCGCCACAAGATCCCTTTGCTATATAAAGGAAATTAACAAATTCCCTATTCCCTTCTCGTTCAAAACCTTCTGCGATGTTGTCCATAACAGACCCTGCCGAAGCACGAATTTGCTGAACAAAACGGAAGTCCTTACAAAATTCACCATCCTTTGTAACAATATAAATCTCTTTGCAAAGATTTCTTGCCAACTGGAAGATCACAAGGTCTTCAAAGGTCTTAGCCGTGCCCATACTTTGAACTTTAAACCTTGAACTTTGAACTGACTTATTTCCAATGAACTCCCATTCTCTGCTCCACTAAAACAGCTCCCCCTGCCCGGACACATACCGAGACTTGCCTAAGTGGGTGAACGCCAGGTCGGTGGCCTCGCGCCCGCGCGGCGTGCGCATCAGGTAGCCCTCTTGGATCAGGAACGGCTCATAGACCTCCTCGATGGTGCCGGGATCCTCGCCCACCGCCGTGGCGATGGTGCTCAGCCCCACCGGGCCGCCCTTGAACTTCTCGATGATGGTACTCAGAATCCGGTTGTCCATCTCATCCAAACCGTGCTTATCGACATTCAGTGCCGCCAACGCTATCTGCGTGATAGGCAGCGTGATGGTACCGTCACCCTTGATCTGCGCGAAATCACGGACACGGCGAAGCAACAGGTTCGCGATACGGGGCGTGCCACGGCTGCGCGAAGCAATCTCGTAGGCTGCATCCTCGTCGATCGGGATGCCCAGGATGCCGGCCGACCGCTTGATGATGTTACCAAGGGTCTGTGCGTCATAGTATTGCAGACGCAGGTTGATGCCGAAGCGCGAGCGCAACGGCGCGGTCAGCAGACCCGAACGCGTGGTGGCACCCACCAAGGTGAACGGGTTGATGGAAATCTGGACGCTCCGCGCACTCGGGCCGCTGTCGATCATAATGTCAATCTTGTAGTCCTCCATGGCGGAATAGAGGTATTCCTCCACCACTGGCGACAGCCGATGGATTTCGTCGATGAAGAGGACATCGTGAGGCTCCAAATTCGTGAGCAGGCCGGCCAGGTCGCCGGGCTTGTCGATGACCGGCCCGGAGGTAACCCGCACGTTCACGCCCATCTCGTTGCCGATGATGTGCGACAGGGTGGTCTTGCCCAATCCGGGAGGGCCGTGCAGCAAGACATGGTCCAAAGCCTCGCCACGCCCCTTCGCGGCGTGCACAAAGACCATCAGATTCTCCAAAACCTGCTGCTGCCCCTGGAAATCCGTGAACTGCGCAGGACGAATCGCACGTTCGAACTCCTTGTCCGATGCCGAAAGATGCTGTTTGGTGGGGTCAAGGTTCTCGTTCATACGCATTACTTAGTGTTGATGTTTGTCCAAACGGTTCAGTCCCAAGATGGCCGGCTCAAAGTTCGTGGAGAGTTTCAACGCCTCCTCATAGTCCTTCCGCGCAGCCACATAGTTGCCCAAATACTCGTAAGCCACCCCCCTGTTGCAGACAGCATACACAAACTGCGGGTTGATTTGCAGCACCTGCGTGAAGAGTGTCACGGCCTCGTCATACTTTTTGATATTATCATCCAAGTACAAGTAACCCAGATTGTTAAGCGACGGAATATGTGTGGAGTCGATGGAAATGGCCGTCTTGTACTCCTGTTCCGCCTCCTCCAACTTATTCATATCCTGGAACATTTTGCCTAAATTATAGTGGAGCTCCACATTGTTGGGATCAACCTTCAAACCGTTCTGGTAGTAACTAATGGCTATCGGGTCATTCTTCTGCTGGTAGAAGTAACCCAATTCGCTGTAAGCCTTGACCTCGCGCGGATCCTGGTCGATAACCAACTGCAACATACGTAGATAGCCAACCGTATCCTGCATCTCTTTGAGCATAAAGGCTTTCGTGAGGTAGGCCTTCGGATTATGAGGCTGGCGCTGCACCGCCTCGTCTATCGTTTTGCCACAATCTTCATATTGCCGTGTAAGAAACTGTAATTCAGCTAGTTTCAAACGTGCTTCATTGTTATCCTCATCCACAGAAATCGCCTTCAACAACATCTCCTCGGTCAAATCAGTTTCGTGCTTGCCGAAGTAGAGGTCGGAGAGCATGACATAGTACTTGCTGCTGTCGGGCTGCAACTTGATGGCCGTCTGCATGTCGGCGATGCCTTTGTCCATATCCTTGTTCAGGTAATAGTAGTTCGCCCGTTTGTAGTAGTTTTCGGCCCGTTTGGGATGCTTGTCGATGTTCAGGCACAGCTCGGCCAATTCCTCAGGCAGGTCGGCATACTGGTTCTTGTTCCTGCAACCGTAACCGCACAGCAACAAGACCGACAACAGGATCAGAATGGTTTTCTTCGTCTTCATTATTTCATGTTTTCCTTGATGGCCTCGCGAATCTTGGCCTCGATCTCATCGGAGAGTTCGGGGTTGTCGTTGAGCAGCTGCTTCACGCTGTCGCGGCCCTGGGCGAGTTTGGAATCGCCGTAGGAGAACCACGAGCCGGACTTCTTTATAATATTGTATTCGACACCTAAATCGACGATTTCACCGGCTTTGGAGATGCCCTCGCCGAACATGATGTCGAACTCGGCGGTGCGGAACGGAGGCGCGACCTTGTTCTTCACCACTTTGACCTTCACGTGGTTACCGATGGCCGTGTCGCCGTCCTTAATCTGGGTCTGGCGACGGATGTCGAGACGGACGGAAGCGTAGAACTTCAGGGCGTTGCCGCCGGTGGTCGTCTCGGGATTGCCGAACATGATGCCGATCTTCTCACGCAGTTGGTTGATGAAGATGCAGCAGCAGCCGGTCTTGTTGATGGTTGCGGTCAATTTGCGCAGGGCCTGCGACATCAGGCGCGCCTGCAAACCGACCTTCGACTCGCCCATGTCGCCTTCAATCTCGCTTTTCGGGGTGAGGGCGGCCACAGAGTCGATGACGATGATGTCGATGGCGCCGGAGCGGATCAGGTTGTCGGCGATTTCAAGCGCCTGCTCGCCGTTATCGGGTTGGGAGATGAGTAATTCGGCGGTGTTCACGCCCAGCTTCTCCGCGTAGAAGCGGTCGAAAGCGTGCTCCGCATCGATGAAGGCCGCGATGCCGCCTTGCTTCTGCGCCTCCGCAATGGCATGGATGGCCAACGTGGTCTTACCAGAGGACTCGGGACCGTAAATCTCCACGATTCTGCCCTTCGGGAAACCGCCCACGCCCAATGCCGTGTCCAAACCAATGGAACCGGTGGAGATGACGTCCATCGGCTCGATGTGCGTCTCGCCCATGCGCATGATGGAGCCTTTTCCGAAGGTCTTCTCAAGTTTTTCGAGTGTGGAATTGAGCACTTTCAGTTTCTCAGCATTCACATTGTTTTTCATTTCTTCTTTTTCCATTTCTTACATGATTAATTAAACTGGGGGCAAAGGTACGCTTTTTTTCAATCGATCCAAAGGCAATTTCAAGAAAATATTTACCTGGAAACTAACTGTTTACCACAATTTTAAGTATTATTTGTTAAGACAAAATGACGGATTTCGGAAGAATCTAAATTTGCACCCAAAATCTTCGAAATGCCTTTTTATGTTTTTGCTTTCTTTTATGTCAACAACAGAAAAGAAAGGTTTTCATATTCAGAAAAGCCTTGAATAGGGTAAAGATCGGATATAACGCTCCATGTAATCAAAGTCCGGAGTTCCGTCAGCTGTTGTCGGCAGGAGTATCTCAGATTTTTCCATAAGATCTTTTGTCCATTTGTTATTGAAAGCATACTTCACGCTTTCGTTCTTGATGACTGTGGCGATGAAGATGGCAATGTGCGGAGTGAGTTGAAATTTTGGGGTCAGCACGTTCACATCGTCAGTGGCCCAATAGGGCTCGTCCTGATAGAAAGCCTCGCCGATGGAACCATTGTAACAAACCGAGATGGTGCCTCCTTGACTGAGCTGATTGTCATTGCCGATATGGTTGGTGATGCCATTGTTGAAAGCTGATGCACCTACAAAATTGATGCGTCCGTCATGTTGGTCAGCTTTAGTCAGACGACTGCCTTTGGCAATGGTAAAGAGGCCGTCCTTGCCTCCTAATCGGAAACTTTTCCATTTTTCAGTGTCAAGTGGCAACTCGTTTCCCTCAACAGGTGCGAAAAAAATTTCATATTCCGTGGCCAAAGGGGCACCATACAACAGATGGTCTCGTGCACTTTCAAAAAAATCCTGTTCGTCTATCTTTTGTTTGAACAATGCGTAGGCCAATGTGCGCTTCATGAAATCGGCACGTGTGAGCACCGGCACCTTAATATCCTCTTGGTAGCTTAAATGCTCGTCAGGACTTATCCATTTAATGGTGTCGCTTCCTGTTTGCTTGCGGACAATGTCAACCCACTGTTGCTCTATGGTCTCCCAACGGCCACGAATATCGTGCCGCCCTTGATTCTTGATCGTCTCCAAACCATCGTCAGCCATATAACAGGTGAAAATTTCATGCTTGCTTTGGGGGGTGCCAACCGTAAACATGAAAATACTTGTGGTAACACCTGAAAAAATCTCTTTTGGCAACTTGATAATCTTTGTCAGCCTATGAGCCTGCAACCATCGGCGCACACGTCCGCGGGATTTTTCAAGTTTGTTGTCTGGCAGAATGAAAGCACACACAGTTCCATGAGGCACATTGTAAAGCACATTTTCCACAATATCCAGACATCCATATTTATTTTCAAACGGCGGATTCATCAATACCCGCGTGATAGGTTTGTCGCGCATCCACCATCCTGCATCTGCCGAACGGCTGTCCAAATGTTCCAAATTGGTCTTTCCATCCTTGTGAATCAGCATATTGGCACAAGCAAGCGCGAATATCTCCCTGTCGAACTCAATGCCGTAAAGCTGAGTTTGAGCAATCTCACGTGCCTCTTGGGTACGTACCCCACCAGCCTCCTTAATCATGTTACACATGGCTTTTACAAGGAAAGCGCCACTGCCGCAAGCCGCATCAAGTACGGTATCCTGCTTTGTGGTATCCGTAATCTGATACATGAAAGAGGTGATGTGGTCGGGTGTAAACACTTGCCCAGACTCCGATTTGGCTTTATATCGGTTGAACTCATTAAAGAATATGGCCATCACATCCTCGCCGTTCCAAAAATCGGAGTTGATATTGTCGGAGATTTTGGAGATGTCTTCGATAAACTGGTTGATGGCATCCTGCTTGCACTGTGTGTTCAATTTGATTTCCGAGAAAACGTCTATCAATATTTGGAGTTTTTGGTTTTTGGCCAAATCCTCCGACAAAGAGCTTTCGAGCGTTTCACGAATAGCGGTAGTGAACAATCTGAAAGACATACCTTTCGCCAACGCAGCCCCATAACGTTTGGCCACCAGTGCACATGCCGTGAATATCATTCGATGGTAAAGGTTCTTGATGAGAAAATCGAAATGCAGGGTGTCGTTGATGCTATGCGTCAGCGAATAGATGAGCATCTTGTTGATACGGTTGGAGGAGAACAGACCTAAATAGTGTTCTTTATCCATCAAATCGCATTCCCCAACAACCAACTCGTTATCTTTATAAACCTCCAATTCATACCCATTATAGAGCAGCCCGACAACATGTTTATACCGAGTGTGTACAATGCGGATGTTTTTCCGAAGCTCTTCACGTTCCTTGTCGCCAATCTTGACGTTACTGCCTTTTACTTCAAGGACAAGGGCGGGGTAATGCGTCTCATTAGGCAAATACCATCCATCCGGACGGTCTTTCACTCCCCGGAAACCCAACTGATTGAATGAAGTGAGCTGACCGACACCTGCCTGGGCGGATTCCGTTTCTTCCAAATGGAGTTTCGTCCGAGCCAAATCGCGAACCTGATCTTCCGTGTAAATGGTGCTTGCCATACTTGAATATGTCTTTTTTTACACCGCAAAGGTACGCTTTTTTTCAATCGTTCCAAAGGCAATTTCAAGAAAATATTTACCTGGAAACTAACTGTTTACCACAATTTTAAGTATTATTTGTTAAGACAAAATGACGGATTTCGGAGGAAAGGGGCTTGAATCCAAAATCTATGATGTGGGGATTTTTTTATTTTTGCAGTTTACTTCACAAGTTCAATCAAGATGGTTATGAGAACACTTCATAAAACAATTTGCGTTTCCCTTGTCCTACTGACGCTCTCCTTCCCCATCATGGCGCAAAGCCCCAACTTCACCGTAACGGGGACAGTCAAGGACATGGACGGTGTCCTCGTCACCCTGGCGGCGGAACAGCAGTTGGTGGATTCCGCAGCGGTGGCCGGCAACAGTTTCCTGCTTCAAGGGCACGCCGACTCCGCCATGATGGTCACCCTCTACTCCAATGACTACAACCTATTTGCCGAGCTGTTGGTGATGCCGGGCAGCCAAATGACGATTGACATGCCCGCCGGCGAGGTGAAAGGGAACAAGCCCACCGAACAGCTCAACCAGCTTATGCAGGGGAACAGGGCGCTGATGAAAAAGCGGACCGAGACCGCCTACCAGATGATGGCCGCGGGCGAAGGACCGGCCTTCGACTCCCTGCAGGCCATCTACTACAGCTGCAACGAACGCCGGAAGCAGCTGGTGGACTCCATCGGATGGTGCTACTACGAGGAGAACCTCGACAATCCCGCTGCCGCCCGCATCCTCTTTGAAATCGCCACCACGGTGACGGAGGACACCTACTTAGACAGAGGGGATGAGCCGACCCCTGCCATCATCCGCCTCTTCTCCCTCTATGATTCCGCACCAACTACAGTGAAAGGATTCCCGCCGCTGAACCGCTACATGACCAAACTCCAGGCACAAATGCTGGTGACGCCGGGCAACCGGTTCCGCGACTTCGAGGCCATCGACTACGCCACAGGGATGAAAACGACCCTTGGGGAGAAAATCGCAGGCCATGTCGCCATCGTGGACTTCTGGGCGTCGTGGTGCGGACCGTGCCGCAAGGAAATCCTCGAAACGCTGATCCCACTGCACAAACAATACGCTGACAGCGGATTGGTGGTGATCGGCATTGACATTTGGGACAAGATGGAAGACCACGACAAGGCCGTCAAGGAGCTGGGCATCAGCTACCCGCAATTAGTAGACACCCTTCACGACAACTCCTCGCTGCTGTATGGCATCCGCGGCGTGCCCTACGTGGTCGTCATCGACAGCAACGGGGTCATCCTCGGCACATTCCGCGGCGAGAAGCTGGTGGAAGAGGTGGAAAAAGCACTGGGGACAAAAAAAGAGGACTAAATCGAAAAAAAAGCTTTTTTTCCAAAAAAATTAAACCAGGGCTGTAGATTATGAAATTTATGTACCTTTGCTACATTAAATTTGAAATGTTAAAATTGTCGCTTATGAATAGAAAATCTACGCTCTCGATTCTTTCTATAGTATTGTTTTTCAATACGTTGCTGTTCGCGCAGACCGAAAACCAGTACAGCGGTTTCAATCCGGCATCCCTGAAGGAAAATGCCAAATATGTGCGGAATTTTGCACCAAACAATTACGACGAGAAAATCCTGTACCAATGTTTTACCGACATGGTGGATTTGGCACGCGCCGAATTCCGCTATGTGCCGAAGATGAAACACGACGTGTCTTTGGACTCCACGGCGCAATTTCAAGCTGATTATCAAGCCTCTAAGGATGAGAAGACCTTGGAAAACAATGCACCGTACAAGACCACCTACTACCGGCTGCGCAAGTACGGGCTGGCCGGCAACGGCGACGAGTTAGTGGCCAAAGCGAAGGCCTATATGGGCGAGGCGGAATACACCTACTACGACCTCTGCCTTGCACTTGTGCAGTCGATTCTCAAAAACGTGAAAACCGCCGACGTGATGCTGAACGGGCAATACACCTACATGGGCTTCGGCTTCAACACCGACATGGCCATGAAAAGCATGTACATCTCCCTTGTGCTCGGCAACGACCGCACTTTCAACCACTACAAGGCGGGCTACGGCGAAAAAGACCTGCCCTACACCAAAGGACAGGCAGGACTGAAGGGCTATGACGAAAAAGTGTGCAAGAAATGCGCTTCCGAACCCGCACTGGAGACCCTATCCGAATACGTCTCCATCAACAAAAACGGCGAGATTTACCTCAACTGCGACAATTACAAAGAGCTGAAGCGTCTCATCGGCAAGGAGGGCGATGCCATCGCCATCGACATCGTGCAGGAAGGGCAGTATGAATGCGACAACCATCAGGTGGACTACGACCTCTACCACCGCGGCGTGGTCACCAAGCCCGTCACGTTCGAGAAACTGATGGCCGCCAACGAGAATACCAACCTCAAATCTGGCAAGCTCATCGCCAAAATCGGCGATCTCCCCGCCGAAGTTGACGATAGCAAAAATCTGGAAATCATCGTGTTAGTCTTGAAAGAGAGCAATCGGGTCTGTCGCTCCGTCATGGCCAAACGCATCGAAAGCAAAGGTGCCGACTATACCGAAAAAATCAACTTCGTGAAAGACGAGACCGGCATCAAGAGCACCGGCGAATGGACAATTTCGCCCGAAGACGGCGAGGTATCCCTCTCCTTCCCCTACGAAGCCAAAAAGACCGACTATACGGCCGCCGGCTTCAATCTCGACAAAAAAGACCCTAACCTTCCTCCTTACAAAGTGAAAAGTGTGGAACTCATCTCGCACATCTCTCCCGACTACTACCAAGACCCCGCCTACAAGACCATCCAAGAGAAGCGCGCCAACGCCGTCAAAAAGGATTTGCAGCGCTACTTCCCCGGCATAGACATCAAGTTGGTATATGACTATTGCTGGGACGAATTCAAGGAGAAAGTGACCCAACACGAGGAATATTACGACTTGAGTTTCAAAACGCTGGAAGAGGCAGCCAAAGAGCTTCGCTTATACAACCGATATGCAGCCAAAGTGTTGGACACAAACTATTTGGCACCGCTCCGCACCATGGAGTTGCGCCAAACAGTGACTTACTACGCCGAATCCCCGTCTGACGAGGAAGCCTTTGCCCTTTGGAAATTCAACAACGCGATCAAAAACCCAAAGCAACTCGGTTTCGCCATGTCGGTGGAGAATTTCATCCTCAAGCAGGTGGAAAACGGCAAATTTTCCTCCTCTTCTTTGGAAAAAATGGAAATCCCGTTTAAGAAAGAGTACCAAACACTGTTGAACAACAAACTTTACGCCCAGTACTACAAGAGTTCAAAATTGACCCCGTCCATGGCAGAACAGATGACGAAAATCTATAACCTCAACACTGCCAACCAGTTGTTGCTCTACAACACTACGGTGAGCGATGTGCTGGCCGCCAAAATCACCACCACGGCCGACATTGCCAAGACGCAGGCCGCCATCGACAAGCTCTACACCATCCCCGCCATCCCAAAAGACCGCGTGAACAGCCTGAACCTGGAATATCAGTTCAAAATCATCAACTATTTGGACACACTGCCTGCAAATGCCGAAACCACTGCGTTGGTCAATGCCACTTACCAGAAAATCAAGGAGATACGTAACGAAAAAATGGATAGTTGGAAAAACGCCTTCAAACTGGCCTCCTACTTTAACAAGCGTTACGACTATATGTACTCCCTTTCGCTGATGACCCCGTTCCTTGACGACCCGACCATCTCCGAGGATTTCATCTTCTCCTATGTGTCGCTCGCCGCACACCGCGAGGAGGCCTACCTGAGCGGACTCTTCACCAAAGCCGTGAAATTAGCGTCCGAGAAGAACCCGACCCGCTTGTGTGGCCTGATCGACAAGCTGCCGACCTGCATCTTGGAGAATGAGGAGGCGAAGAAAATCATCTGCAAGGCGTGCAACAGATAATTCAGGCTATTCGCTTTTGGCTTTTAGCTATTAGTTTTTTTAGGAAGATAATAATTTAGAAACGGAATACTTTTATATAGTTAAGGGGATGAACAACCAACAGCCAACAACCGACAGACGAACTATACGAACATTTTCGATTTGAGGTGACGGCGGGCACGGAAATGCTCCGCATCGACAAATACCTGTTCAACCTGATTGCCAACACCTCGCGCAACAAGGTGCAGCAGGCAGCGAAGGCGGACTGCATTCTGGTGAACGGCAAGCCGGTGAAACAAAACTACAAAGTGCGCCCCGGCGACACCATTTCGGTACTGATGCCCAACCCGCCGAATGACACCGAAATCCTGCCCGAGGACATCCCGCTGAACATCGTCTATGAGGACAACGACCTGCTGATTGTCAACAAGGAGGCGGGCATGGTGGTGCATCCGGCCTACGGCAACTACACCGGCACATTGGTCAACGCGCTTTACTATTACCTTCGGGACCAGAAACTGGAAGACGGCTCACCGATGAAACCGCTGTTAGTGCACCGCATCGACAAAAACACCTCCGGGCTGCTGGCTGTCACCAAGAATGAGCTGGCGCAGATGCGCTTGGCGAAAACCTTTTTCGACCACGACCTGGAACGCAGGTATTGGGCGTTAGTGTGGGGCGACATGGAGGAAGACGCTGGCACGATTGTAGGAAATGTGGGACGCAACCCGAAAGACCGCATGGTGATGACGGTGTTCCCGGAAGGCAGCGACCAAGGCAAGCATGCCGTCACGCATTGGCGCGTAGTGGAACGATTCGGCTATGTCACACTGATTGAATGCCAGTTGGAGACCGGAAGAACCCACCAGATTCGTGTCCATCTGCAGCATATCAGCCACCCGCTCTTCAACGACGAAGCCTACGGTGGAAACCGCATCCTCAAAGGCACAACATTCACCAAATACCAGCAATTTGTCCGCAACTGCTTCGCTTTGATGCCTCGTCAGGCACTGCACGCAAAGTCATTGGGCTTCAAACATCCCATCACCGGCAAGGACATTCTGTTCGAGTCGGAACTGCCAGAGGATTTCGCTGCCGTACTGGAAAAATGGCGGGGATATGGAAAGGCTAACAATTAGCCGTTGATGCAGGGAAATCTTCAAGAACAAGGGTCTTTTGGGCCTGCAGATAAAAGGGTTCTCGCTCGGCGAGTTTTTTCCGAACATATTCACGCAACTCACTTTTATTCAAGTGATTCGTCAACGGACGTTTCTTCTTGGAATGCAATAGGTGGTTCACCAACTGATCTTCCGTCAGTTTCAAGTATATGCTCTTGGCATGGGCATTGATGAGCGCCATGGCATCGCCATGACAGGGGGTGCCCCCACCGGTGGCAATGACGGCGTTGTCACAACCCAGCACCTCGCGCAGAGCGGCCTGCTCCAACGTGCGAAACGCCGGTTCCCCGTACCGCTGGAACAGCAAGGGAATCGACGTCCGATACTTTTCTTCAATGTACAAATCCAGGTCAATGAAGGTCATGCCCAGCTTGTCGGCGAGCCGTTTCCCGATGGTGCTCTTGCCCGCTCCCGAAAACCCCACAATGACAATGTTGTTCATTTGGCTTTTGGCTCTTTGCTTTTTCGCTTTTAGCAAAGAAAAATCAGGTTGTTTACTATACTTTCTGCACAATAATTGTTGGCTATTATCATTGGTTTTACCACCATTAGCCAACAGCCAACAGCCAACAGCTAACAGCTAACAGCTAACAGCCAACAGCCAACAGCTAACAGCCCATAGCCACTATCATCTCTTTGATGAGGTTGTCTGCACAATCAGCGATGTCGCTGATGCGGGCAGGCAGCATGTAGCAGGGCGTGGTGAAGATCTTGTTGACCGTGTCGCAGCAAACTTGCTTCTGGACGGTGATCTCGTGTTTGGTGCCAAAGGATTCCACGTTGCGGACCGTACCGGGGTCGCTACCCACGGTGACAGTAACATCGCCCAGCACCCTGGCAATCATCACGGGGGCGATGCAAAGAGCACCCACCGGCTTTCCGGCATCATGGAAAGCGCGTATCACTTTCGCCACATCCTCGCGCACCGAGCAGTTCGCCCCTTCGTAGGCGTAGGTGAAGAGATTCTTGGCGGAACCGTTGCCGCCAGGGAACACCACTGCATCAAAGTCCGCCACACGGCATTCCTCGATGGGCTTCACGTTGCCGCGGGCGATGCGGGCCGCCTCTATCAGCATGTTGCGACGATCCTCCATCGGCTGGCCCGTCACATGATTCACCACATGGTACTGCCAATCATCAGGGGCAAAAATCTGGTATTCGCCGCCATTCCGGTCGATGGCCAAAAGGGTCATCACCGACTCATGGATCTCGCTGCCGTCCAATGTGCCGCAGCCGCACAATATCACTGCAAATTTCTTCATTTTGGTTTGATTTTACAACGTGCAAAAATACGTTTTTTTCTCACTTCCGACAAGCTTTTAAAACATATAGAGACGCAAAATTTTGCGTCTCTACATATTTATGTTGTCGATTAAAAGAATGACTATTCCCCTTCGGGTTCGTTTTCATCAGCGGGAATCTCCTCGCCCAAAGTCTGTGGCTGGCCCATCTCGCTGTAGAAGCGGCGGAAGGCGGCGGACAGTTCCGGGGAGAGGCTGCCCAGCATGTCGATTTGGGAAGCAGCGATGCCCTGAACCTTTTGGGCGGTCTGGCTGTCGCCAATCATCTCGGCAATCTCCTGGATCTGATGCAGTTCCTGGAGGGCACCGGCGATGGCCTGCTGGTCAAGCTCCGCCTTGCGCAGCTGCGCGGAGATAGTCCCTTGCAGCGACTTGGCATAATTTTCAGCCACATTGTTGATTTTCAACTCTTTATAGCGACTCTTGAGACTATTATCCGGATACCTGACATTGTTCATCATGTAGTGGAGGAACAGGAAGTCGTAGTGGATATCGCCGCTGCGGAAGTCAAGGGTGCGCTCGTCGCGGTTGTTGTACCAATTGAAGAGTTCGACCTGCTCGTCCCAAATCCGGTTGGCCATCTTCATGCCTTCCTGGTTGGCCGCCGGCGTACCCACGCGGAAGAAATCTTCCATGTAGGTCATGCAGCCGTGCGTGTAACCGTAGATGTTGGACATCACGGAGACATACGGGAAGTTGACATCGGGCAGCACCTCGTTGCCATGCACGAGCACCTTGAGAGCCTTCTCCTTGTCGCCTTCCGCCATCAGCTGTTCGGCCAGGCGGGCATAGAGGCGGCGCATGAGCGGCACCAAGCGGGTGTTATCCTCGCTGTGATAGAGCTTCGGGTCGTTGAAGCCGCCCCAGGCATACGGGTAGGCCTCATGCTGCGCACCAGGATTCTTCACAGCATCCAAGCGGCTGTGGTCGTCGAACACCTCCATCAAATTGTGATAGAGACGCTCGGAGTTGATGCGACCAGTCTCGCCGAAGGAGCGGGACTCGTTGCGGATAGGCACCAAACGGTAGGCGAAACCTTCCAGCTGGAAGTAGTTCTCCAAGCCGAGATAGGCTTCAGAACCGGCAGTGGATGCATAATAGACGGGACGCTCCCAATTGTTGTTGGCTAAAATGTCCATCATCACGATGTAAGCCTTGGTAAGCGGGTTGATGCCGTTGGTCTTCATGTTCCACATCAACTTATCCACCACGAGAGCGGAGTCTTTGGCAGCCACCGTCCCGTTGGCCAGCACCTTGGCCTTGTCAACCGGCAGGGAGAAGCTGGCAGGAATCGGGCGACCATTGGTCGGATAACCACTGTTCTGCTTCAACAGGAAGAGACTCCGAGTATTGTCGAAATTGGAGGATTTCACATAGTCCATCACCATCTTCAGATCAAGGAACTGATTGTTGCCCGCTTCTAAATAGAGGACATCGCGCGTGCCGTCCTTATACTGATCCCACGTCATGGAGATGGGCAGCGGTTCGGATTCGTAGGCTTTGCGCTTCATCTGATCGACATACCAGCTGGTGCTCAGCAGCATGAGGTTGCAGACGCGCACATCGGTACGGTAGCCTTCCACCTCTTGAGCGTACCAAAGCGGGAAAGTGTCGTTGTCACCGAGGGTGAAGAGGATGGCGTTGGGCTCGCAGGAATCGAGGTAGTTCTTAGCCACGGCGAGCGCGGTATAGCGGTCGGAGCGGTCGTGGTCGTGCCAGTTCTCTTTGGCCATCACGCAAGGCACCAGGCCGATGCAGACCAGCGTGGTGAGCACCGCACCGCATGTCTGCACGCTCTTGCTCTGCAGCTTCTCGAAGAGGCGGTAAATACCCAAAACACCAAAACCCACCCACATCGCAAAAGCGTAGAAGGAAGCAGCGAAAGCGTAGTCACGTTCACGCGGCTGGAAAGCATACATGTTCAAGAATACGGCAATGGCAATACCGGTCATCACGAAAAGCATGAAGACCACGAAAGAATGCTTGGTATCGTTTTTGGTCTGGAAGACCAACCCCACCAGTCCCAACAACAGCGGAAGCAAGTAGTATTTGTTGTGTCCCGGGCGCTCCATGGAGGCGGGCATGTCCTTCAGATCCCCGACCATCGGCTTGTCGATGGCCCCGATGCCAGAAATCCAATTGCCGTTCTGGTAGTCGCCATGGCCCTGCAGGTCGTTCTGGCGACCGGCGAAATTCCACATAAAGTAACGCCAATACATATAGCCTAACTGGTAGGTGTGGAAGAATTTGATGTTCTGCTGCCAAGTGGGCGCGCCACCGCGAGCCAGCAGCCTGCGGTTCTCCTTGTCGGACGGACTGTCAGTGTTGTAGCGGTTGTTCAGCCAGTCAATGTACTGCGACCGTTTCTCGGAGGACCACATGCGCGGGAAGAACATGGAGCCCTTGGGGTCGTATTCGGGAATGCTGCCCTTGCGCGGATCTGAGACCTTGTAGCGTTTGGTATCCTCATCACGGTAGTAGATGGGGCTGCCGTCCTTCATACGGATGACCCGGGTGTTGTAACTCTGGCCGTAAAGCAGCGGGTTGGAGCCGTACTGCTCGCGGTTGAGGTAGGAGAGCAACGAGACGGCATCCTCAGGACTGTTCTCATCAATGGTAGGGTTGGCATTGGAGCGGATCACGAGGGTCATGAAGGTGGAGTAGCCGATGATGAGCATCATCAGTGAGAAGGCACTGATGGAGAAAATCGGCTTGTTGCGCTTATAGCCGTACCAAATGCCCCAGCCGATGATAGCGAACACCAGGAGGAAAAAGAAAATCACACCGGAGTTGAAAGGCATGTGCAGAGTATTCACGAAGAAGAGGTCGAACTTGCCAGAGAGATTCACCACTTGGGGCACGATGCCCCAAAGGATAAAGCCCAGCAAGGCAACGGAGACGATCAGCGAGAGAGTGACACCCCACTCTGCTTTCGAGGTCAGCGCACCTTTCTTGGCACAGAGGATGAGCAGCGGAGTGGTCACGAAAAGCCAGATCAGAATCATCCACATCGGGGAGCAGAAGATACCGAACGCGAACGACATCAGCGCGAACGCCAGCACGGCGCCCATGCCGGTGGCTTTCGGGGAGAGGCGGTAGTAGATGATAAGGCCGATGGCGGGCAGCGTCAACAGATTCAGCAGATGGACACCGATGGAAAGACCCACCAAGTAAGCAATCAGCACAATCCAGCGATTAGGGTTGACGTTCGCCTTCGGATGCTCATACTCCTCGTCCCACTTCAGGATGCACCAAAACACCAAGGCGGTGAAGAACGACGACATGGCATACACCTCGCCCTCCACGGCGGAGAACCAGAAGGTATCTGAAAAGGTGTACGTTAACGCACCAACGAGGGCGGTACCCAGCACTGCAATGAAGCGCGGGGTGTTCATCTCGCCCCACCTGGCCACGAGCTTGCGGGCAAGCCGCACCAAGCTGAAGTAGAGCAGCATGATGGTCATGCCGCTGCAAATCGCCGACATGCAGTTCACACAGAAGGCCATCTTGGTGACATCACCGCCGGCGAAGAGCGTGGCGATGCGCCCCAGAATTTGGAATGTGGGTGCTCCGGGCGGGTGTCCGATGAGCAGTTTCGAGGTCGTCGCGATGTATTCACCGCAGTCCCACCACGACACGGTGGGTTCGGCGGTCATGATATAGACGGCCGAGGCCACTATACCGATGATAATGCCGATCAGGTTATTGATCCTTTTTTGCGTTTTTGTCATATTAGTTTACGGTTTACGGTTTACAGTTTACGGTTTAGAGCTAACTAACGTGTGGCGGCCTTGAACTGTGAGAGGAAGCGAACGTCGTTCTCGAAGTAGAGGCGGATATCGTTGGTGCGGTACTTGAGCATGGTCATACGCTCGATACCGAGGCCGAAGGCGAATCCACTGTACTTGGTACTGTCGATGCCGCAGTTCTCGAGGACGTTGGGATCGACCATGCCGCAGCCGAGAATCTCGACCCAGCCAGTGTGCTTGCAGAGGTTGCAGCCCTTGCCGCCGCAGATGTTGCAGGAGACGTCCATCTCGGCGGACGGCTCCGTGAACGGGAAGTAGGACGGGCGCAGGCGGATGCGCACCTCGTCGCCGAACATGCGCTGGGCGAAATAGAGCAGGGTCTGCTTCATGTCGGCAAACGACATATTCTCCGCCACATACAAGCCTTCCACTTGGTGGAAAATGCAGTGGGCGCGGGAGGTGATAGCCTCGTTGCGGAAAACACGGCCCGGACAAATCACCCGGATGGGCGGCTGCTGTTTCTCCATGGTGCGCACCTGCAGCGAGGAGGTGTGCGTGCGGAGCAAGACGTCGGGGTGCAGCTCGATGAAGAAGGTGTCCTGCATGTCGCGGGCAGGGTGCTCCTCGGCGAAGTTGAGAGCGGTGAACACGTGCCAGTCGTCTTCAATGTCAGGACCCTCCACGGCAGAGAAGCCGATGTCCTCGAAGATGCGGCGCACCTCGTTCATCATCAAGGAGATGGGGTGCATCGCACCGACACTCTGCCGCGCGGCGGGGCGGGTGATGTCGGGGATGAGGTTAGCCTTTTTGTCGGTGACCGCCTCCAATCGGGTCTTGAATTCGTTGTAGTGGTTCTGGGCCATGTCGCGCAGGTCGTTCACCAGCTGGCCGAACTCCTTGCGGTTCTCCTGCGCCATGTTCCGAATCTCGCCGAACAGGGCCTGAATCTCGCTCTTCTTGCTCAGGAACTGCAGGCGGAACTGCTCCAGGTTTTCCGCGTTCTCGATTTGGTAATTTTCAATTTCCGCTCTTATTTCGTCTATATTTTTCATATTGCATTCATTTCATTCGTTGCGTTTATTGCATTCATCGCATTCATTCGTCGAATTCATTCATTTCATTCATTCATTCGTCGGAGCCCCAGGGCTCACTGCGTTCACCCTGGGCTGACATAGGACGGGCTTTCAGCCCTTTCAAGGAAGGTGTTTTGATGATGGTAGGGGTTCGTTATTTCCAATCACCAATCACCAATCACTAATCCACCATTTTCGCGCTGATGATCTTGACATCCTCCAACGGGCGGTCGGCGGCGTCTTTCTGCTGGGCAGCGATTTTGTCAACCACGTCCATGCCTTTGACCACTTCACCGAAGACGGTGTAGTCGCCATCGAGGAAAGGGGCGCCACCCACGGTAGTGTAGGCCTGGGTCTGCTCGGGGGTGAAGGTCTTGCCAGTGCGTTGGCCGATCATGTTGAGCTTGGCCTGGTCATAGACAGTGCCATCAACGATGTAGAACTGGCAGCCGGAGGAGGCCTTCTGGGGGTTGACGTTGTCGCCCATGCGGGCAGCGCAGACGGCACCGCGCTTGTGAAAGTGCGTCGGCACAAACTCGGCAGGGATGGTGTAGCCCACATCGCCGCTGCCTAAACGCTGGCCGGCCTTCGCGGTCTTCGAGTCGGGGTCACCGCCCTGGATCATGAAGCCCTTGATGATGCGGTGGAAGAGCACTCCATCATAGAACTTCTCGCTCACCAGCTTCTCGAAATTGGCTTTGTGGGCAGGAGTGTCGTTGTACAGAGCGATGGTAATGTCGCCAAACGTGGTCTTAAGCAAAACTTGTGTCATCTTATCTTTATTCTGGGTTTTGGATGTCAGTTCCATGGTGCCTGTAGAGGAAGAGGCTTCGTCCGTCTTTACTTTCTTGGGCGATGAGCACGAAAACAACGCAATGATACTCAGCGCGATACAAGCAATCAGTCTTTTTTTCATAAATTTTTCCGTTATCTTACAAACAAACGGCAAAGATACATTTTTTTTCGGGATATGAGCCATCCCATGAAACTACAAACAACAAGACCTCCTTTTAATGAAGAATCGTTTTTTTTTGTACTTTTGCCTTTTGTTTCAACGATACGAGAAATAACGTCAAATCCACAAAATGAAAAAAACAATCTTCTGTTTATCACTGATTATGATTATGATAAGTGGTTGCAAGCAAAACAAGAGCGAGAAAAGTTCTGCGACAATTGACAAGGAAAACCGCGAAACGCCCGATTTTTCCAAGGGAGTGATGGATGAGAAAATCCTCTGGTACCTCGGCCGCTTGGGCGACGTGCAGGTGTCACCCGACGGCCAGACACTGCTCTACGCGGTGACCTACTACGACTATCGCGCCAACAAAGGCAACACGGAGCTCTACACGATGCCCGCCTCCGGCGGCGAACCCACGCGCATCACTGTTTCCGATGAAAATGAGCTGCAACCGGTGTGGCGTCCCGACGGAAAGAAAATCGCATACCTTTGCCCGACGGAAAAGGGCATGCAGATCTGGGAGGCCGACCCCGACGGCAAGAACGCCAAGGCCCTCTCGGATGTCGATGGCGACATCAACGGCTTTGGCTACGCGCCCGACATGGAGCACATCTGCTACTTCCGGAACGTGCGGATAGATCCCACCGTCGCCGACCGCTACAAAGACCTGCCCGAAGCCGACGCCATGATCTACGACGACCTCATGTACCGCCATTGGAATTACTGGGCTGACGGTACCTACAGCCACCTCTTCGTGGCCGACTACCCATCGATGGACAATGCCGTCGATTTGCTTGAGGGTCAGAAATTCCACTGCCCGAACCCGCCGTTTGGCGGCATGGAGGCAGTGTCCTGGCATCCCGATGGCGACAAACTCGTCTATTGCTGCAAAAAACTTACCGGCAAGGCATTCGCGGAAAGCACCAATACCGACATCTACCTTTACGACCTCAACTCAAAGAACACCATCAACTTGACGGAAGCCAACAAAGGCTATGACATGGACCCCGTTATCTCACCTGATGGCAAGAAAATGGCATGGTGGAATATGAAGACCGACGGCTTCGAGTCGGAAAAACACAGCCTGATGATCTTCGACTTCACCACAGGCACCACCGAAGACTACAGCACTGACTTCGACCAAGATGCCACGAACCTCGTCTGGAGCGAAGACAGCCGCACCGTCTATTTCATCAGCTGCAAAGAAGCCACCCATCAAATCTATAAGATAGATGTGGAATCCCGCATCATTGAACAACTTACGGACGGCGACTACGACTATAACACCGTGCAGGTGGATGGCAACCGGCTGATTGTGACCCGCACCACGCACGCCTGTCCGTCTGAGATCTACGCCGTGCAACTGAAAGACAAGTCCGTACAGCAGCTCAGTTTTATTAACCAAGATGTTTTGGACAAAATCACGCCGGCCAAGTCGGTGAAGCGCTGGGTGAAGACCACCGACGGCAAACAGATGCTCGTGTGGGTGATTCTGCCCCCGAACTTCGACTCCACCAAGAAATATCCCGCCTTACTTTACTGTCAAGGCGGACCGCAATCAGCTGTCAGCCAATTCTTTTCCTACCGTTGGAATTTCCAGATGATGGCTGCCCACGACTACATCGTCGTCGCGCCGAACCGCAGGGGCTTACCCGGTTTCGGCCACGAATGGAACGACCAAATCAGCGGCGACTACGGCGGACAGAACATGAAAGACTACCTCGCCGCTATCGACGATGTGGCGAAAGAGCCCTACGTGGATGAAAACCGCTTGGGCTGCGTGGGCGCCAGCTACGGCGGATTCAGTGTCTATTGGCTCGCCGGCCACCACCAAAAACGTTTCAAGGCATTCATCGCGCACTGCGGCATGTTCAACTTCGAGAGTTGGTATGGCACCACCGAAGAACTCTTTTTCGCCAATCACGACATCGAGGGACCTTATTGGAAAACGCCGACACCGAAGAGCTACAGCTTCTCGCCGCACAAGTTCGTGGGCAATTGGGACACCCCGATTCTGGTCATCCACGGCGGCAAGGACTTCCGCATCCCTTACACCGAAGGCATGCAGGCTTTCGACGCCGCACAAATACAAGGCATCCCGAGCCGATTCCTCTATTTCCCCGAAGAGTGCCACTTCGTGTCGAAACCGCAGAATTCCATGCTGTGGCAACGGGAATTCTTCCGCTGGCTCGACCAATGGCTGAAGGAATAGTTTAGCAGTTAATTGAGTTGCAAAAAATGAAAGTGATTGAAAGAATCAGAGAGTTCAACGAGCGTGTCCGGGAGAAAATCGGCTGGAAAATCATCGACAGCTACCTGCTCAAAAAGATGCTGGGCACAGTGGTGTTCGCCATCACCTTGCTGATGACGGTCGTCATTGTGTTCGACATGTCGGAAAACATCCAGCGCTTTCTGAACCACAACGTGCCGTGGAAAGAGGTGGTTACGGGATATTACTTCAACTTCATCCCCTACTTCATCAACCTCTTCATCCCGCTGTTCACTTTCATCAGCGTGATCTGGTTCACCTCGAAGCTCTCCACACGCAACGAAATCATCTCCATCTTCGACAACGGCATCAGCTTTAATCGCATGCTGGTCCCATACGTGACGGGAGCGGCCATCATCATGGTCTTGTCATTGATTTTGGCCAACTTCATCGTGCCTTCGACAAACAAGAAACTGAATGAATTCAAGTACCAGTATTTTGGACGACGGGGCGGATCTTCTGTCTATCTGCATGTCAAAAATTCAAAGAACAGTTATGTTTTTGTAGAAAGGTGGGACAAAATGGAGAACATCGGCTACAATTTCACATACGAAGAGTTCGACAGTGCCCGCATACGGAAAAAAATCTCCGCCCAGACCATCAATTATGACGAAGAAACCCGACAATGGCAGCTGCACCGGTATCTGAAACGGGAAATCACGCCTGACAACGAGGAGAGGATCTACAGAGGGGAGGAGTTTGACACCGTGCTGAACATCCTGCCACGAAACCTTTACCAGGACGCCTACGTGACAGAGACGATGTCATACAGGGAGTTGCGGCAGTTCATCCGGGAAGAGAAGATGCGAGGGTCCTCGCTGTTAGCCAACTACCAGATCGAGCAACACAAGCGAATTGCCAATTCATTAGGCATCCTGATCATGACCTTGTTAGCGGTGAGTGTCTCATGCCGGAAGACCACTCGCGGTGTCGGAGTGCACATCTTTATCGGAATCGGTCTGGTTTTCACCTTCATCTTCCTACAACAGATTTCCACCGTGTTTTCCGTCTCCGGCGGCCTCCCGCCCGTGCTCGGCACGTGGATTCCAAACATAATCTTCCTGCTAATCACCATTGTGATGCTGAAAATGACACCGAAATAGCAAACAGAAAACAATAGGCAATTCAAAAAAATAATAGAGATATGAAAAAATGTACGATATCTTTGCAGAAAATGAGTTTCTACGCGTACCACGGATGCTTTGAAGAGGAGCAGCAAATCGGAACGCATTTCACTGTGGACGTGACGCTTACGTATGACGCAGAAGAGGCCGTATCAAGTGATGACGTAGAGAAATCCGTGAATTATCAAAAAGTCTATAAGACCATACAACGGGTGATGAATGTGCCTCGGCACCTCATCGAAACCGTGGCCGACCACATCATCCTAAATATCAAGCGGGAATTTCCGAGCGTTCTGTTCGTGACAGCGAAAGTCTGCAAGCTGAATCCACCATTAGACGGGAAAACAGAATATGTGGCCGTGCAAATGGAGGGATAATGGGCAAACAAGACATCATACAACAGCTGACAGACCACTTCCGTCGTGAGAACATCCAAAAAACGATAGTTCTGACCGACCGGAATGTGGACCGACTCTATGCCGACTATTTTAACGGCCTTTCGTCAGTCGTTTGTATGGACAAACTGGTGGTGGAAGCCGGCGAGAAGAACAAAAACATAGATTCTGCTAATCTGGTTTGGAATTTTTTGGCTGAAAAACAGTATGACCGCGAAGTTTTCCTCTTGAATTTCGGCGGCGGCATGATTACGGATCTCGGCGGCTTCGTGGCATCCACCTATAAGCGCGGCATCCGCTATGCCAATTGTCCCACCACCCTGCTCGCCATGATTGACGCTGCTGTCGGCGGCAAAACCGGCGTAAATCTGCCCAATTTGAAAAATGGAATAGGAACATTCTATTTTCCTGATATTCAACTCCATTCAGACACTCTCTTTCTATCCACGCTTCCCAAGGAAGAATTAGACAGCGGATTTGGGGAATTGGTCAAATACGCCCTTATAGGTTCGCATACGATGTTCATGGAATTGCTCGATTTGGCTTCTCCGTCAAATATTAAACAGGAACATGTCGAGTTCTGCATTTCCTTCAAAAGGAAAATTGTGCAGGAGGACCCATTTGACAAAGGAATCCGGCATATTCTGAACTTCGGCCACACCATCGGGCATGCAATGGAGAAGTGGAGCGCAAAGCAAAACACACCCGTGCCACACGGAATCGCCGTGGCGCAAGGCCTTTACTATGAAAGCCTGCTCTCCGCGCAACTCGGTCGTCTGCCCCAACAAGAATGGATTCTTATCCAAAAATTCCTGTCCGACCATTTCAATATCGTGAAACTGACACCGACAATTCTGGAAGCATGGATGCCTTATATGAAAAATGACAAGAAAAACCGAAATGGAGCAATCAACTTCACCCTGCTCGACCATATCGGCCATGCCATCCCTGATTTCCAAATTGCAGAATCGGATGTCTTTGATCTTGTCACATAATAAATCTACCGAACTCTTGACCTGCCGGGACTCATAAAAAAAGTATCTTATTATTAACCCACTAAACCACTAAACCAAATGCTAAAAACCAAAGACGACATCGTTAAAAACTGGCTTCCGCGTTATACCGGAATGCCCCTGGAAGAATTCGGGCAGTATATTCTGCTGACCAATTTCCAGGACTATGTGAATAATTTCGCCGCGCTGACGGGATCCAAAGTTTATGGCATGGAAAAATCCATGCAGTGCGCCACAAGCGACAACATTACCATCATCAACTTCATGATGGGAAGCCCGAATGCCGCCACCATCATGGACCTCCTGACGGCAGTGAAGCCCAAAGCGGTTCTTTTTCTCGGGAAATGCGGCAGCCTGAAGTCCTATATCGGACTGGGGGCGATGCTACTGCCCATCGCGGGCATTCGAGGGGAGGGTACTTCTTTGGACTATTTTCCGGAAGAAGTTCCCGCGCTGCCTGCTTTCAACTTAGAGAAGGCCATTTCCGCTACTGTGAGCAGTTACGGCTTGGAGTACTGGACCGGGACCGTCTATACGACCAACCGCCGCGTTTGGGAGCATGACGAAAAATTTAAGGAGTATCTCCGCAAAATCCGCGCGACTGCCGTCGATATGGAAACCGCCACGCTCTTCACCGTCGGCTTTTACAACCGCATCCCAACGGGAGCCCTGCTAATGGTTTCCGACCAGCCCATGCAACCCGATGGGGTCAAAACCGCGCAGTCTGACAAAAGCGTGACCGAAAATTTTTCGCTGAACCATTTGAAAATCGGCATCCAATCGCTGCAGGAATTACAAAACAAAGGCATTTCAGTGAAACACCTGCGGTTCGACTATTACGAATAGAGAGCGACGATCGCCGCTCTCTATTGTGTTTTCGGTAACTATACGATTTTATCTATCCATTCCTGAATGGCCTCTTTCGTGGCCGCAGGGACTTCTAATTTCAACTTCTTTCTCAAACCGCCCAAGTCGTTGAGCAACTTATTCGGGTTTGCACTCTTCAGTTGCTCCAATGTCAAAATGTTGAGTTTTTTGAGGGCGGGCAGCCAGGCGGCATCGATGCCTAAGTTGGTGAAATCTTCGTCCTTAGTCACAGGGGCCTTCTTCTCCGGGCGCATCTGCGGGAAGAAGAGCACGTCCTGGATGGAGGGCGAATTAGTCATAATCATTGCCAAACGGTCGATACCGATGCCCAAACCGGCAGTCGGGGGCATACCGATTTCCAGGGAACGCAGGAAGTCTTCGTCCAAGACCATCGACTCGGTGTCGCCGCGCTTGCCGAGTTCCAGCTGGTCCTCGAAACGCTTGCGCTGGTCGAGCGGATCGTTGAGTTCGGAATAGGCATTACAGATTTCCTTGCCGTTGCACATCGCCTCGAAACGCTCAGTGAGGCCCGGCTTGCTACGGTGTTTCTTGGTGAGCGGAGACATCTCAATCGGATAGTCATAGATGAAGGTCGGCTGGATGAGCTTCGACTCGCAGGTCTCGCCGAAAATCTCGTCGATAAGCTTGCCCTTGCCCATGGTGCTGTCAACCTCCACGCCCTGCGTTTTGGCGAAAGCGGCGAGCTGCTCCTCGGTCATCTCCGAAATGTCGGTGCCAGTGAAGTGCTCGATAGCCTCGAACATGGTGTAGCGTTTCCACGGGCGCTTGAAGTCGATGATATTGTCGCCAACCTGCACCTTGGTGTCACCATGAAGTGCGAGGGCGATGCGCTCGACCATCTCCTCCACGGTGTCCATCATCCAGTTGTAGTCTTTGTAAGGCACATACAGCTCCATTTGGGTAAACTCAGGGTTGTGGAAGCGGTCCATGCCCTCGTTGCGAAAGTCCTTGGAGAACTCATAGACACCGTTGAAACCACCCACGATAAGCTTCTTCAGATACAATTCGTCGGCGATACGCAAGTAGAGCGTCATGTCGAGGGTGTTGTGGTGGGTCTTGAAGGGACGGGCCGCCGCACCGCCGTACAACGGTTGCAGAATCGGGGTTTCCACTTCCAAGTATCCTTTTTCGTTCAGATAGTTACGCATCGTATTGACCAACAGCGTGCGCTTGATGAACGTGTCTTTGATATGCGGATTCACGATAAGGTCGATATAGCGCTGACGGTAGCGCTGCTCCGGATTCTGGAAAGCGTCATACACTACGCCGTCTTTCTCCTTGACGATGGGCAGCGGGCACACCGACTTGCAGAGGATAGTGAACTCCTTCACGTGGATGCTGGTCTCGCCGGTCTGCGTAGTAAACACGAAACCCTTCACGCCGATGATGTCGCCGATGTCCAGTTTCTTGAACACGCTGTTGTACATCGTTTTGTCCTCGCCGGGACAGATGTCGTCACGTTTGGCGTAAATCTGGATTTTGCCGACGGCATCTTGAAGCACATAGAAAGAGACAGCACCCATAATGCGCTGGCTCATAATGCGTCCCGCGATGCTAACCTCCTGAAAGAGGCTATTGTCCTGCGGAAATTTCTCCAAAATCTCAGCCGTGGTGGCATTCACCTCGTAAGTAGCGGCGGGATAAGGATCGATGCCCAAATCGAGCAGATCCTGCAATTTCTTTCTGCGGATGATTTCCTGTTCTGATAATTCAACGCTCATCGTAAATGCTTTTTCAAATGAGCGGCAAAGATACGATTTTTTTGGTTCAAATCTTAAAGTTCAAAGTTCAAGGTTTAACCCTTTACCCTTCTATTTCTTCTCTTCCGGAATCGGGTAGTATTCATACGCTCCAATGTCAGGCAGTCCATTGCGGGGGCGGCCCAAAATGTCGGTAGCAATGCCCAAGCCTTCCATACCTGCATCCACAGCCGGCGATGTTTCCTCAATGTTGTAGTTTTGCTTGTAGGTGGCGATGAATTTGGGATTTGCATTCACACATTGGATAAAATGCTCATTATGGATGGAATCCCGTTTCACGATACAATTCCGGAATGTGTAATTCAGTTCGGCGCCGTTTTCCTTGCCGAAGCCGACCTCATTGCTTAGAGAACCGTAGAAAATACAATTGTTGAAGGTGGCATTGGCATCGCCCACGTAGGTCACATTGTGAGCCTCTCCGCCCATCACTTCCGTTTTGACGAAGTTATTGGTCAGGGCCAAGGCCGGAGTTTTCCGTGACGACTGCGTGAAATAGTTGGTCACCGTCACGTGGTTAAGCGTGAAGTCGCCCACCATGAGCGCGAGACTGTATTTGCCGTTGTTGCTGACCTGGCAGTTGTTCATCTCCAAGTTGGCGCCTTCCGCCCGGATGCCCATTTCCTGATTATTGTGAATCACCGAGTTGTTAATGACGGTCTTGTTGCCCGTATATTCCTCAAGCGCCTCCAAATGGATGCCGTACGAGGCATTGGAGATAATGGTGTTCTCGATGAGATTGTCCTCATTGCCTTCGTTAATCCAAAGAGCGTTCCACATAGCATAATCGTTGGCAAAAAACGACTCCAGCCGGTCGCCAGTGATGGTCACGGGCTCGTCCAAGGTGCCGTTGATGTGGATGTTACCGTAGCGATAGACCCAGATGCCCCCACCTTTGTGCACATACACTTTCGTGCCTGGGTCGATGGTGAGCTTTCCGAGAGAATCCACCACTGCCCAGCCGTAAATCACCCACGGTTTGTCGTTGGTCCAGTGCATGTGCTCGTGTTCATGCGCGACGATACGATACGGCATCGAAGCGGAGCCGGCGTTCGGGACGATGAAGTGCGCATCCTGCCCGAAGGCCACCAACTGCACCGACTGCGTGCGTTCCTTCTGGTAGAACATCACCGAATCGGTCACTAAGTAAGGGGTGTTCTGGTTCGTGGGGTCGATGTTTACTTTCACGAAGATGAAGAGGCTGTCGTGCGCCGGTATTTCCACATTTCGGAACTCCGTGCCTGCCACACCATCGACATTGATGCTGTAGTACGACTGTTTGCCGCCGGCCAGTGCAATATCGACCTCCACAGGGGAGCCGGTCGTGTTGTGCACGGTAAACGTGCGGGTGCTCGATGAGACCGTGGTGAACACCGTATCAAACAGCACTGTGTCGGCGGAGAATTCGAGTTTAGTGCCTTCATCGCTGTTTCGGCGACACGAAGGCATCGTAAACACAACCACCAAGAGCAGCAGGGCATAAACGACAGGGATGACGTGCTTTATCTTCATTTCACATTTCATTTCGAAACTCTGGATTTATCGCGGCAAAAATAACAAAATAATGGTTTCTAAACCAACAACGGCGGCACTCTCTGTTGCCGCCGTCGCCAATTGGATATCAGTGTCCGCATTTCTGCGGCAAATCTTCGAATTTAGTCCGCGAATCCGTGAAATACGTCATTCACATCATCTTTCAGTTCATAATAAACGGCACTGACCGGCTCCTCCTCGACCATCACCCGAGACTGACTTTGAACGGTATTCATGCGATCGCGCACTATAGTGGGCGTGTTGACCATGTTGTTGAAGTCTTCGTCGTTATTATAGTTGCCTGCGAGATGAGGTTGCGGATCGGGGGCGAAAGTAAAGGTTGTGGAGGGAGTGTTTTGCCATACTGGTTCCTGCGGTTCGAAAATGCTGTTAGTCTCTTCGTCAACGGGAAAGGTTTCGGTTTCAACGGCTTTTTCCGTTTCGGTCTGCATCTTTCCGAGCTGCTCCTCCGTCACATTGGTGGTCATTGTGCCGTCCTCAGTGGTCACAATTGTCTGATCCGTATCATTAATCACGATTTCAGTCTCTTTCTCACCCTGTTGCGCGGAGTTGAAATTGGTGACCACGAGGGAAAGCTTGATGCTTTCGCCCAGGCTCTCGTCGAGGCCGTGGCCCCAGATGAGGTTCACGTTGTCGGACTGCAATTCGTCGAACCGGTCTTGGAGGACTTCCAGCTCGCCCATGGTGATTTTCTTGGACGGGCCGTATGTGACGAAGAAGAGAAGGTTCTTGGCGTCACTGATGTCGGCGTTGTCGAGCAGCGGACAGTTGAGTACATCGTCAAGCACTTTCTGCACACGGTCATCGCCTTCGGCGGTGGCGATGCCGAGCATGGCCTTGCCGCTATTCTGCATGATGGTCTTCACATCGTTGAAATCCACATTCTGCCCATAGGTGACGGTGATGATCTCGGCAATGCACTTCACAGCGTTTTTGAGAACATCATCGACTTGGGCGTATGCCTCGTCGATTTCCATCGCGCTATAGTACTTCATCAGGTTCTGATTGTTGACCACGATGAGGGAATCGACATACTTGCTCATTTCATCAATTCCTTGTTCCGCGGCCTCTCTTCTGCGTTTGCCTTCGATGCGGAAAGGCTCGGTGACGACACCTACGGTGAGGATGCCCATATCTTTGGCAACCTTGGCGACTACCGGGGAGGCTCCCGTGCCAGTACCCTTACCCATTCCGGCGGCGATGAAGAGCATCTTGGTATTCTCCCCGATGAACTCTTTGATCTTGTCCTCGCTCTTAGCAGCCAGCTCGCGGGCCACGTCAGGAATGGATCCGGCACCAAGACCGTTGCCTAACAGCAGTTTATCCTGAATCTTGCAGGCATTCAGATGGCATTTGTCGGTATTGCAAACCAGATAATCGACCCCTTGGATGCCTTCAGCGTACATGTGTTGGACGGCGTTGCTACCAGCGCCACCCACGCCAATCACTTTGATTTCGGAGGAGTTTTCTTTCGCTCCATAATCGGCAGGCATAAATTCTATCTTATCCATATTTATATTATATTACTTTCGGTTAATGGTTGGTTTTTTACGAAATTTGGTCAAAGATGCGTCCCATAGTCTCTTTCAGCGACTCGATCAGCTGCCCTGTCCTCTTCCTTTTTCTTGGGCCTGTCCCTGGTTGAGGTTCCGGGGCAGGTGGAGCTGGCGGTTCTTCCATTCCTCCATCTATCGGGAAGGCAGGTGCATCTTTGGTTTGTTCCTCGATACCATATTTAAGCAGACCAAGCGCAGTGGAGTAGAGAGGCTGTTTGAGTTCATTGGACAGCGAGTCGGCAAAACCGATGCCTGGGTTGCCGATGCGGGTGGAGAGGCCGAGGTCGTACTGGCACAGTTCGACAAGATGGCGCAGTCTGGCGCCGCCGCCAGTGAGCACAAGGCCCGCTCCGTTCTGGAGCATTTTCATGCAACCGGAATTCTCCAGCTCCTGCTTCACAAAGCCCAGAATATCGGTGTGAACACGGCTATAGATGATTTTCGCAAGTTGCTCGTCGTTGATTTTCAGCGGTGCCTGTCCGTGGGGGCGCAGGATCGTACTAACGCGATTGGGGTTACTTTTCTCCGGGATACAGCTGCCGTGGTTGATT
Organism: Bacteroidales bacterium; assembly: GCA_017527945.1. The sequence continues at coordinate 40,528 of JAFXPL010000077.1, forward strand.
TTGAGTTCCTCGGCGGTGTCTTCGGGAATATTGCACACATTGGCGATGTCGCGGGTGATGACGGAACCTGCAAATGGTATCACCTTGCTGAATTTCGGGTGCCCGTTTTGGAAAATGACCATGTCGGTGGTGCCGCCGCCAATGTCAATCAGTGCCACGCCGCGTTGTTTCTCATCTTCGGTGAGACAGGCGAGGCCGGAGGCGATGGGTTCCAGAATCAGTTCCTCGGTCTTAATGTTCGCGTTGGAAATACAAGTGTGTATCTTGTTGATTTCGTGATAATTTCCAGTAATAATCTGATAATAACCCGTTATTTTGGTACCCAATTCACCCACCGGGTCGAGAGATTCGTGGCTGGAACCGTCAGCAGAATCCTCGATCACGTACTTCTGCGGAATGATCGTGATGATTTCCTGGTCGGGCGGAAGGGCGATATTCGACACGTCCTCTTTCATCCCGTCGAGTTCTTCCTGGGTGATGAGCGCGTTGTGGTTGGAGCGGAAGATGTAGTGCTTACAGTTGGCGGTGCGGATGTGGCGGGCGGCGATGCCGGCATACACGCTGCTGATCCCGTCCATCCGTGCGTGGCTTGCGGCGAGTTGCACAGAGGTCTTGATGCTGTCCTGCGCCTTCAGCAGGTTCTGGATAAGTCCGAACTCCACCCCTTTCGAGGCGGATTTCCCGTGGCCGAGAATCTCGATTTTACCTCTGTTGTTGAGGTATCCGATGATGGTGGCCACCTTGGTGGTGCCGATGTCGAGGCCGACCACGATGTCGCTCGCCATGTTATTGCTTCCGAAGTTGTTGCTTGAGTAGTTTTTCTCCATACGCGCGGGTTATTTTTTGGTTGCTATAATTCTGTTTCTGTACCGGGCATCTAACTGGGCATAGGTGTTGTAGCCCTTATGAGACAGACCGTTCTCATAGACGGTCTTGAGGTTCCTGAGCTTTTGGTCAGCGTTCTCCATCGAACCGAAGAGGATATTCTGGCTGCCGACCGAACTGGTGAGCTCCAGCCCCCGGCCTCCTACGTATATTTGACGGAACATGGCCTGATAGAAGTCGTTCTCGTTGATTTTCTCCGCCAAAGCCAACGCCTCCTGGACTTTCCGGGGAGCTTTCCTACAGGACGTGTAGTTGTCGGGGATGTTCCCGTTGACAATCATCAGGTAGTCTTTCATTTTGGAAGTGAACGGCACCACAGTTCCGTTGTCATCCACAAAATAGTGCTCCCCATTCGGGGTAAACACGTGAAGCACAATGTTTTTCAGCGTATAGTCGATCACCAATTTCTTGCCGGCGAAATGCACGAAATTCACAGAGGCGATGTAGGGGTTCCGTTTCAACAGGTTGGTGATTTCACCTGGGTCAACCTCTTTCACGGCTTTGCCGACCACCTCGATTTTCGCGTCCGCGATAAGGCGCTCGACATCCTTCGGCGTGAGGGTGACGCTTTCGTTTTGCGTATGAACCACTGCGGAAATACGCTCACAGCGCTGCTTCGGCATATAGACACATGCCAAAACAAATACCACTATTAAAGTGATACTCAATAGAATACGGACTATTGGCTTGACGTATTTCATACAAGTTCGCACAATTACTTTCAATCTGACAAAATTAAAATTAATAATCTTTTATTAAGATTACCGTCTGACAAAAAAATAAACACAAAATTGTTGAAATATCGGCAATCCCCTCGGGCGGCTTTTAACGGGTGCCATCCATTCTGGTTCCTTGGCTTTTCTACTTGACTAACAGCCAACAGCTAACAGCTAACAGCTAACAGCCAACAGCCAACAGCCAACAGCTAATCGTTCCTTTTATCCAACCCCCACAGCAATTTTTCACGAATAGTGTCGTAGAAGTTGGTATTGTCGAAAAGGACAGTCTGGATGGTGAAATTTTCTTTAGTGATGCGCAATCTCACATCATCATTCAATATAACTCGCTGTGTATCAACACATAGTGAATATTTTCCACCGCGTCCTTTCACGGTGATTTCCAAGGTTTGCGATGCCGGGATGACCAACGGGCGGACACTGAGCGAGTGCGACGCGATGGGGGTGAGCACCACCACGTCGGTCTGCGGATGCAGGATGGGACCGCCGCAGCTCATGGAATAGGCCGTGGAACCCGTCGGGGTCGCCACAATCAGCCCGTCGGCCCAATAGGTGTTGATGTGCTGACCGCCGGTGTTGACCGAAATGGCGTTGATGGAGTCGCTGTCGGTGGCGCGGATGGTCACATCATTCACCACGAAATGTGTGCCAAGGGACAAAGGCTCACTGCCCTCGATGTGGAGCAGTGAGCGCGATTCCAATGTGTATTGTCTGTTTATCAGCATGTTGACACATGCCTCAAAGTTGTCTTTCTTGATGGCGGACAGGAAGCCGATGCGCCCGGTATTGATGCCGACCAAAGGGATGCCCAGGTCTCCGACAAGGTTGGCGGCATCGATGAAGGAACCGTCACCGCCAATGGAAACCATAAAATCCACGTTTTCAATATTTTGAAGATCCTTATAGGACTCAAAACGTTGTAAACCAATCCTTTCACATTCAATATTTCGGTGCAGAACCACTTCCCCACCCTGGGAAAGAATGTGTGCGACGACCGAATCAATGAGCGGTTGCGATCCGGCGGCAGGACGGCTGTAGAGCGCGAACGTGACCATTACACGTACTCCTGAATTTCGATTTCCTTGTTTAGTATCATATTGGCGTTCAAGGCCATGGCTGCCATTTCGTCCTCACCAGGATAAACGGCCACGGGGGCAATCCATTCCACGTATTTCTTGATGCGGTTCACAACAGGCTTGCCGTATGCGATGCCTCCGGTAAGGACAATGGCATCCACTTTGCCCTTGAGCACGCAGGCGTTTTCGCCAATCTGCTTGGCCACCTGGTAGGCAAAAGCTTCTTCAAGGAGTTCTGCTTTCGGGTCGCCGGCGATGGCCGCCTTCTCCACGGCGTAAGCGTCGTTGCTGCCGAAATAGCCGACATAGCCGCCCTTGCCGACGAGCATCTTTTGCATGTCCTGTTGAGTGTATTTACCGCTGAAGCAGGCTTTCAGGAACTGGTTCATCGGCAGGGAGCCGGAGCGTTCGGGAGAGAACGGGCCCTCGCCGTCCAAGGCCTGGTTCACGTCGATAACCTTGCCCTTCTCGTGCGCACCGACGCTTACGCCGCCGCCCATGTGGGTGATGATCAAGTTGAGATCCTCATAGCGCGTGCCGTGGTCTTTCGCATACATGCGCCCGATGGCCTTGTGGTTGAGTGCGTGGAAAATGGACTGCCGCTCGAACATGGGATGACCGGAGATGCGGGCGATGTCGTTCATTTCATCAACCATCACGGGATCGGCGATATACGCGCATTCCAGTCCGATGTATTTGGCGATGCTGTCGGCGATGAGGCCGCCGAGGTTGCAAGCGTGCTGCCCGCTGTAGCCCATCTTCAGATGCTCAAGCATCAAATCATTGACTCTGTAAACACCTGATTTAAGCGGTTTTACAAGTCCTCCGCGACCCATCACGATGGAAATGTCATGCAGGTTGATGCCTTCCGCCTCCAACGTGGAGGTGATGATGTTCTTGCGGAATTCATACTGGTCGGCGATGGTGGCGAACTGCGACAACTCCTCAGTGGAGTGCTTGATGTTCTTCAGGAATATCTGTTCGTTGCCGTCGAAAATGGCAACTTTCGTGGAGGTGGCTCCAGGATTGATGGCGAGAATTTTCTTCATATTTATATTATTGGATTTTATTATTGATTGTTGACATATTTTGTACTGTCGGACACATTGCCGGTGGGGACTTTCACCACTGGGCTGTAAGAGAGACCCGCGCTGTTTTTCACGTAGGCGCAAACATAGTATGCGGTATCGACCAACGGCAAGGTGAAGGTGGCCGAGAAGGTATCGACTTCGGAGTGGGTGGCGACTTTCACCTGCGTCGTGTAGATGTCGGTGAGTGACGGAGGAAGAAAGAGGCTATAGCAGAAACCCTGTTCCACGTAGTAGTCACAGCCACCATTGTCGGAAACTAACGCCGTGACAGTCAGCTGTTTGTTTTCGTAATCAGTACTAATAATAGAGGAGACCGCTGTACCGAACTTGGTGCATCCGGCGAGCAAAATCACTGCGCAGAGGCTGAGAGCCGTAAACCATTTCAGATGTTTCATTGTCTTATAAATTTCTCGGTGGCAAATATACAAAATAATTGAAAATGAACAATTGAAAATTGAAAACCAATATGCATTTTCGATTGTGGGCAATGAATAAAAAAAATCGTATCTTTGCGGCTTAATAATTTTAAAACCTAAATACTATGGCATTAGCAATTAACAATGAGAATTTTGAAACCCTGATCAAGGGTGACAAGCTGGTCGTCATCGACTTTTGGGCGACATGGTGTGGTCCGTGCAGAAGCATTGCCCCCATCGTGGAAGAGGTCGCCGCCGAGTTTGAAGGCAAGGCCGTGGTCGGCAAATGCGACACCGACGAGAACGGCGACATCGCCATGCAGTTCGGCATCATGAACATTCCCACGCTGGTCTTCATCAAGAACGGCGAGCTCGTTGACCGTCACGTCGGCGTCATCAAGAAAGAGGAATTAGTGGCGAAAATCAACCAACATCTGTAAACAATTAAAAATCAATAATTATGAGTATAGCTGCTATCATTTGCCTTGTCGGCGCATTGATTATTGTGCCGTTTATCATCTATTATGTGAAAGAAGCGAAAAACCACCCGAAAGGCCTCATTGCCGCAGCATTGAGCAACATGGGCGAGCGTTTCGGCTACTACATCATGAACGCCGTGCTGCTTCTCTTCCTGGTGTCTAAATTCGGTCTTCCGGACGGCACCGCCGGCATCATCTATTCCGTCTTCTATTTCGGCATCTACGTGTTGAGTTTGGTGGGCGGTATCATCGCCGACAGAACGCAAAACTACAACAAGACCATCCAATGGGGTCTGATTATCATGGCTATCGGCTATGTGGCAATGGCCATCCCGTTGTTCAGCAAAACGGCTGACGGTGCCATCTTGGACAGCGGTGCGGGTTGGGCCACCATCCTGACCATCACCTGCATGGCCTTGCTGTTCATCGCCTTCGGCAACGGCCTGTTCAAGGGCAACTTGCAGGCTATCGTCGGCAAGCTGTACGACGAATTCGAGGCTGAAGCCGCGAAAAAAGGACCCGAGGCATTGGAAGACGCCAAGAAACGCCGCGACTCCGGCTTCCAGATTTTCTACGTCTTCATCAACATCGGCGGTTTCTTCGCCCCGTTTATTGCCCCGTTCCTTCGCGAATGGTGGCTGAAGGCGCACAACTTCGTCTATAATGCCGACATGTCCGGACTGTGCCACCAGTATCTCGCCAACGGTCAAGAGACTCAGAAATTCACGGAGACCATGGCCGCCGTGCTGCAACCCGGCTACAATTTCACCGACACGGCCGCATTCTGCTCCGACTACATCACGGTCTTCAACCAGGGTGTCCATTTCTCCTTCATCGCTTCTGTGATTGCCATGGCTATCTCCCTGACCATCTTCCTGGTCAACAAGTACAAGTTCCCGCAACCCGCCAAGAAGGAGCAAGCTCAAGTGGTGGAATACACCGCTGAGGAGAAAATGGCTATGGCCAAGGAAATCAAACAACGCCTGTATGCCCTCTTCGCAGTGTTAGGCATCGCCATCTTCTTCTGGTTCTCTTTCCACCAGAACGGCCAGTCCCTGTCTGTGTTCGCCCGTGACTTCGTCAAGACGGATGCCATCGCCCCTGAAATCTGGCAGGCTTTGAACCCCTTCTTCGTCATCGTCCTCACCCCGCTGATGATTATCTTCAACAAGAGCGTCACCATGTCCACCCCGCGCAAGATTGCCTTGGGCATGGCCATCGCCGGCAGCGCATACCTGTTCCTGATGATTTTCTCCATCGCCAAAAACTATCCTTCCGGCGATGAGTTCCGTCTGTTGGATGCCGCACAAATGGCCGCCGCAGGTCTCAGCAAAGCTGCTCCATGGGTGCTGCTCGTCACCTATTTCCTGCTGACCGTCGCCGAACTGTTCATCTCCCCGCTGGGTCTCTCGTTCGTCTCCAAAGTGGCTCCGCGCCACATGGTGGGCTTGTGCCAAGGCTTGTGGCTCGGTGCCACCGCCATCGGCAACCTGATGATTTGGCTCGGGCCGGTGATGTATAACGCTTGGCCAATCAAGTACTGCTGGGCCGTCTTCGCCGTGGTCTGCTTCGTCTCCATGGCCATTATGCTCGGCATGGTGAAGTGGCTCGAAAGAGTGACGCAATAATCACGCGTACTTTACGGTCTTAACCGATAGAAAAGGGTGTGTCAAACGTGACGTTTTGGCACACCCTTATTTTTCGCGTAACGAGGTGCTGTGGTTTGTATAGACTACAAGTGCGGCCAGGGCATCTTCTCCCGCAAAAGTACCAGCAGGGGATCCATACCGAATTTCACGCCTGATGGGTCAATCCACATCATCGCGGCAGTGAAGATAAAATCAACAACACAGCCACGCATAGATTCCCGCCCCGATCAAGCACGGAATCAGCCCGATGAGCATTCCCCACAGCGACTGCACGAAGTGGTACTTTTTCTGGTGGTAGGCCGCGTCCATGTGTTCGGTGCCAGGCAGGCGCACGGACTTCATGTTGGCGAAGAGCACCCAGTCGAGGAAAAGACAGTCGTACCAGTCGATGACGAGCCAGATGCCGTAGCTCAGCGCGAACGCCGACCAGAAGTTATAGGCACCGGCCAGCTTCATCAGACCGAGCATAACGGCAAGGGTGAAGAGTAACGCAAAACCCTTCTTGAGCAGCACGGTCTTGGTAAAAAACTTCGACGGCACACGCTCGTGCGTCTTGAAATATTCCTCCTGGATGTCCTCCGGATAGTCGTGAATCCACCACACGGGGTTCTTCACGAGCGGAATCAGAATCATGGCCGTGAACGCGGCGGTCATGACGA
>JAFXPL010000078.1 GCA_017527945.1 Bacteroidales bacterium
ACTGGTGAACACCGTGTCGGCAGTGCCTTCTGCGCAGTTTGAGACCACGAACACGTCGTATTCCATATCGAGGGTGAGGCCGGAAATCATGCACTGCGTGGCACCGGTCACCGTCTGGGTGGTCCAGTTGTTGAGGCTGTCCTGCGAATAACCCACCGTGTAGTTGCCGCCGCCATAGATGGCGTCGGTCCACGTCACCAAGGCGGAGTTCGTTGTCACCTGAACCACGCTTACATTCTGCGGGGCGGAGCAGGTCGGGTGCGTGGCGAAGGAGCGTTTGAAAGACCATCCGCTGTACTCGCCGGAGCCGCAGCTGGCGCGCACATAGACATCATACGTGGTGCCGGCCTGCAGGCCTGCGATCGTGGCGGAAGTGTTGGAGACAAGTTCCGGAGTGCCGGTGTTCACATCCGCGTTGGCTGCCACAACCACGACTTCCCAGGCACTTTCGTTCCCGTTCGGGGTCCAAGAAATGTCGACGCTGGTGGAGGTGGGGTTGGAGACAATGACGTCAGACGGCGTCTGGCAGTTGGCGATGAGGTCCACCTCTACGTTGTCAATGTAGGCGTAGGCGTTGTTGCCGGTGTGCTCGTTGCGGATGGCGATGTTGCTGCCCGTGCCGGCATAGTTGGCGAACGATACGACGCGGTAGTCCCAGGCCGAGGCATTGCCGTTCAGCGGATAGACCGTGTCAATCGGGGTGAACGTGGCAGCATCGGTGATGTCGTCCATCACGCCGATGACGAGCCGGTCGCTGTTGGAGTTGGCACGATACACGAAAGAGAGCTGTAACGTGTTGATGGAAAGCGAGGGGTCGATAGAAGGCAGTATGGCAATCTGGTAGGTGCTGGCCGTGCCCGTGTAGAAGTAGAGGCTTCCGCCGCCTGCATAGTTGGTGGAGGATACGTAGGGGCAGTTGTTGCCCGTGGCTGTGCTGAGTTTGGTCCAGCAGGTGGGATAGCTGGTGGAGCCGGTGCCGTAGGTGTCGAAGTTCTCGGTGTAGGGAAGCTGGTCGATCGGGGCGCACGCCGTGGTGAAGGAGGTGTTGCGCCAGTAGCTGGTGTCGGTGCCGTTGCAGAGGTTAGCCACGCGCACGTTGTAGTTGGTGATGGGGGTGAGGTTGTCCAACTGGTAGGTGGTGTCGGTAGGATAGACCGTCATCACGCCGCTGTCGTCCCAGCTGAGGTCGGAGGTCTTGTATTGCAGGATGTAGCTGCCGCCGTCCTCCGGGAGTCCCCAGGAGATTGTGGCGGTGTTGGAGGTGATGTTGGACACGCTTGGTGCCCCGACAGCATGGCAGTTGACATTCAGCGGGGCAATCTCCAGCTTGATCTGGTTTTTCGAAGACATACGGCTGCTGGCCGAGTAGGTCGCCCCGACGGCGTCGTAGTTCGTTCCGTCGCTATAGACGTACATGGCGCAGTTGGGGGTGCTGCTGAAAACACGGCACGACAGACCGCTGCTCCAGTTCATGTTCTCGTCCACAATGAGTCCGAGATTGCTCACACCGTCGTAGGTGAACGGCGTGGAGAACTGGATGGTCGTCCATGTACCTGCCGTGAAAGTGACATCGCCCTGGAACACAAGGTCGGCCGCAGTGACCGTCATCCAGTCGGTGGTGCTGGTGAACTCCGTCCTGGTGGTGTTCACCATGTAGATTTTGATGTTGGGGGACTTGGTAGTTCCCCCGTTGTAGAAGGCGATGCTGGAGACGACACCGCCCATGCCCACCTCTTGAGCCGTGTAAATCTGCTCCGAGAGGGTGTTGTTGAAGAGCGTGTAGGCTGGCAGATAGCTGCTGGTGGTCGTGCCGCCATCGCCTAAGATCTCTACAATCTGCTGCGCCGACGACTGCCAGGTGCCGAGCCCCAACAGAACCGTCAGCAAAATTAGTAAATACTTCTTCATAAATGATGGATTTAATTTGAATATAATGTGAATAATTTTATCCTGTCTTTACTGCTAATTTTACTGCTGTGTTTTTTTTAAGAATATCCTATCTAAAAACAAGCCCCAAAAATAGGCAATATTTGCAAATGCAGGATACTTTTTTTTTCAACAATGTAGTGTGTTTTGAAAGAATTGTAAATCAATGTTTTGCTGTAGGTGTAAAAAGGTTTTCAACATATTGATGGGGATAAGGTAGTTTAGTATGTTTAGTATGATTAGGGCTTTGAACCTTGAACCTTGAGCTTTGAACCTGAAACCTGGTTTAGTGAGTTTAGTAAGTTTAGAGAGTTTAGAGAGTTTAGCTCCCGGAAAAGAAGCCTTCTGCTCTCAGCTCTCAGCTCTCAGCTCTTAGCTCTTAGCTCTTTGAACTTTGAACTTTGAACCTTGAACCAAAAAGGGAGCCCTTTCCAGACTCCCTTTGCAATTGTCATAAAGAATTTACGCGAGATTCGCGAGATACGCGGAGACTATCTATCCGCGCGATCATCTCTTCACCACGAACGGCTTCGTCACCGCGCCCTCGTCTGTGGTCACGCGCACGAAGTATAGGCCGTCGGCGAGAGAGGAGACGTTGACGCTTGTGGTCTCGCCCGTCATCGGGACGGTCTGCACCAATTTGCCATACACATCGAACAGGTGCAAGTCCGCACTCATTTGTACATTATACATTGTACATTGTACATTGACGAAGTCGTTCGTAGGGTTCGGGAACACCATCACGCTGTTCTCCAGCCAGCTGTTGATGCCGACATTGGTGGTGGTCACCGTGAGCGTGTCGCTCCAAAGGCTGAGGTCGCCGTCGCCGCAGTCGGCCTGCACTTGGATTTCATACATGGTGCTGCCCGCCAGTCCGGGAAGGGAACAGCTGTTGGAGGCGGCAGCGACGGAGGTCCAGGCGCTGTCGGGGGTCCGGTAGCGGACGTTCCAGCTGCTGGTCTCTGGGGCGGGTTCCCAGGCGATGTCGATGGATTCGTTCGCCACATTCGTGACTTGCAGGCCAGTAGGGATTCGGCACGGGGCGCCGGCGGTCACCCGGAGGTTCGAGATCATTGCGCCGGGCTGCGTGCCCGTGGTGTTGTCGTTGCGCCAGAGGAACACCAGCTTCGCGACCTCGCCGGGGGCGGGGTTTGTCATGCCGGCCGTCACGCGCACCGTGTCGGCGCACAGGTTGAAGAGGTGCGGATAGCCGTCGCTGCCCGCGCTCAGTGCCTTGAACGGGGTGAAGTCCAGCGCGTGGTCGGCATACAGGCTCTGCGACTGCGCGTTGTTGTGCGTCCCGGCGGCGAACTCGGTGCTCTCCGGCACGAGGAACACTTTTAGGAAGTCGAAGTGCGATTCGCCTCCGGCCATCACGTCGAAGGCCACCGTGACGGTGTCGTCCTCGGGCATCACCAGTTTCTTCTCGGCCATCACGGTAGAGGCGACGGCGATGTTGTAGCCGGGCGAGGTGTTGTCTTTGGTAACGAAAAGGGCCGGATTGCCAGTGCCGTCGGGCTGTGCGATGGTCCAGCGGTTGGGGGCGTCGCCGTTGTTGAGCCGCCAACTGCCCACGGAGTCGAAATGGTCGGTGTAGGGCAGACTGTCGGCGCGATAGACGCCTGCAGCCGTAATGGTGATGTCGTCCAAGTTCCACGACCGTTGCGTGCCAGTGAGCCGCAGGGCGATGCGCATACCGGGCTGTGGATCAATGTTTTGGAGGGAATGCTCGCCCATGAAGTTGGTGTAGGGCGCGTCTTGCCCGACACGACCGAAGGCGGTGGCGGGGATGGTCTCCACGGGGATGAAGCTCGACGGGTCGGAAGCGTCGGTGACCACTCCGAGGGTGAGCGTGCCGGCCGCCGCCGCGTTCTGGGCACTGGTGTTGCCCCAGAAAGAGATGCTGAGCAAATTGATGGGGTTGGTGAACTCGGGGAACACCACCATAACGGGGCTCCGCTTGAGCTCCAGCGAGTTGCTGCCGGAGTGACTGGCGTAGGGATAGCCGGTATAGACGAAGGGCGAGGTGCCGTTGTCCACGACTAAGCTCTCCGGCGTGGCCCAGCAATCGCTCAGCGGCACGGCGGCGTTGTGCGGATACGACTCGAAATCCTCGAACCAGGGATTGTCCACCTCGATGGTGACCGGCGGGCACTGCGCCTGCATTGCGGCAGGTCCGGCCAGGAGAGACAGGAATATTGTCAAAGGGGCTATGGAAAGGCGTTTTCTCATATTCGGGAGCGTTTTCAAAATACGCGGCAAAAATAGTGAAAATTTTATGATATGAGATGTCTCTTCTGTTTTTTTGATGTTAAAGTGACGTTTTTTTTTATTGTCGGGAAAAGAAATTTTTTACTTTTGCGGGTCTTTTTTTCGTTCAAACAAAAATCTTTAGTTATGGAAAAGCTCAAATCCTCGCGCACTTGGAGTTTCGTCGTTATCGCCCTCGTTTATGTGCTTGCATTCGCCATAGGGGTGGTAGTCTTCCGCCTCGCGGAAAATGCGGGTTGGCACTACCTTTGGGGACTTTTCACGGCCGATGTGGCCGCCACCGTGGTGGTCTGGCTCTTCGGGCTTCTGTTCCGCAATGTCTCCGTCTATGACCCTTACTGGAGCGTGGCGCCGCCGTTGATATACACGTTCTGGACCTGCCACACCGGGCACTGGAGCCCTGGCACCGCGATGCTGCTCGCCGTCGTCTGGCTCTGGGCCGTGCGCCTTACGGGCAACTGGGCTTACACCTTCCGGAACCTCGGCAGCGAGGACTGGCGTTATGCCAAGTACCGCACCGAGAAGAGTCCCGCAATATTTCAGTTAATCAACTTCTTCGGGCTGAACCTGATGCCCACCGTCGTGGTCTTCTTGGCCATGACCCCCGGTTTCTTCGCCATCGAGGCGGAACTGTCGGCCAGCAGCCTGCCCGTGTTCGCGTTCATGGTCTGCTTAGCCGCCGTCCTCATTCAGGCACTCGCCGACTTCCAGCGCCACCGATTCGTGCGCGAAAACCCCGGCAAGGTTTGCGACGTGGGTCTTTGGAAATACGGCCGCCATCCCAACTACTACGGTGAAATCATGATGTGGACCGGTGTGTTCCTGTTCTATCTCCCGACCTGCGCCAACGGCAAAGACATTCGCGACCTCTGCATCGTCGGAATGTTGCTCATCATCTGTCTTTTCCGCTTCATCAGCGTCCCGTTGATGGAAAAACGCCAGCTCCAGAACAAACCGGAATACAAGGAATATCAGGCAAGAACGCGGATGTTCATTTGAGCTCCAGCGCTTGGAGCTTGAAATCTGAAGCCTTTGCTTGGGTTAGTAAGTTTAGTAGGTTTAGTAGGTTTAGTAAGTTTAGTAAGTTTAGTAAGTTTAGTAAGTTTAGCTCCCGGAAAAGAAGCCTTCTGCTCTCAGTTCTCAGCTCTCAGCTCTTTGAACTTTGAACTTTGAACCTTGAAACCTGAAACCTGAAACCTGAAACCAAAAAGGGAGACCCTTTCGGATCCCCCTTTGCAATTGTCATAAAGAATTTACGTAAGATTCGCGAGATTATCTCTTCACCACGAACGTTTTCGTCACGGCGCC
>JAFXPL010000079.1 GCA_017527945.1 Bacteroidales bacterium
CGGAAGTCAAAAAAAAGCGTACTTTTGCCGAATGATTTTCAATATCTACAATTTCAGGACAATGACAACGAAAACAACACAAACCGTAGCCAAGCGCAGGCACTGCCGCAGGGTGCTGCTGGGTGTCGCGGTGCTGGCAACATTCGCGCTGTTCGCCGCATGCGAGCGGCCGGAACCGGAACCCGAGCCGCCCTCCGCACCGGTGGGACAATTTGAATTTGCATGGGAAGACGTAACTGATTCGATTCCGTGTTTGCTGTTATCCATGAACTCTATCACACTTGTGAATGACAACGCCACATTATTGAATCTTTGTCCCGATGCACCAACTTTTGACTTTTCGAATCATTCTTTGATTATTGTTTCAGGAGTTGCACCGACTGAGGTTATTTCGGTTGGCGTAAATTTCGAACAGGTTGAGGATATGCGATATTTGCTGACAATACATGTCACCGGAAACAATGCCGCACAGCCTGGAGGATGGCGCAAATATATTAAAACACCAAAAATTTCTGAACCTCACAATGTTTCACTTTTAATTGAATATGAACCATAAAACAGATGACATGTATAGACGTAAAAATATATTTTGCTGTATTATTCTACTTTTGTGTCTGCAAACCAACATAATGGCCCAAGATTCAATTCGTCATTATTATTACAAGGGACAGAAAATAAATTTGCATGTAGATTCCATATCATTGGGAATCTTAACCAAGGACACAACACAAATAAAAAGCTTAATAAATTCGGTGCGTTATTCCTGTGATGTTTTTGTACCCGTATCAGACAATGGAGGATATTCTTTTTTTTCAATAATTCATCCAAATAATTGTTTAGGGAGTTTTCAATTAAAGGATTCATTAGGACTGAGACTTGTCTCTGTCCCTTTTACAACCACTACTACTTGTTTTAAACGAAAAAATAAAGAGACAAAAGGATTGACGAATCGGTTTTATGTCCAGTTGTATAATGAGGGTGATACCGTACAGTTGAAAAACTTTGCTATGGCACACGATGTGGAACTGTTGTATGCTATGACTTACATGCCAGACTGGTTTGTGTTATCATGTCCATATAACAGTCCTCAAGACGCTTTAGATATGGCAAACCTATTTTTCGAATCAGGCCTTTTTGTTTCTGCGGAACCTGAATTCGTTTTCAAAGGAAAATTAGCCTCAAATGATACTTATTATCCAGATCAATGGGGATTGCACAATACAGGACAGTATTCTGATACTTTTCCTTATGTAGATATAAACGTTACTTCTGCTTGGAAGATATCAAAAGGAGGAAACTCTCTTGTGGCAATCTATGATAATGGAGTGTATTCTAATCATCCTGATTTAATACAGAATGTCAAGAACCAAGGATATGACGCTCAAACAGGACATTCGCCAGCTTCGAGATACGGTAAACATGGCACGACATGTGCCGGTATTGTCGCAGCCGTAGAAAACGAAATTGGTGTAGTTGGAGTCGCACCGGAAGCAGATATCACTTTAATAAGCATTGGTTTGAATCAGCTCAACACTCCTGAACAATATGCAAACGGCTTTAATTGGGCAATGGAAAATAACATTGATGTTATTAGCAATTCGTGGGGAATATTAGATACTTCTATGTTGATTGAAACAGCAATTAGTAGAGCAACAAATGAGGGTCGCAATGGGAAAGGGTGTGTCATGGTTTTCGCAGCAGGAAATAATAACGATTTAGAATCCGACACAAGTATATGGTATCCTGGAAAATTCGCTCCTGAAATATTGGTTGTTGGGGCAATTAGTCCTTGCGGGGAACGAAAAAGCACACTGTCGTGTGACCATGAATTTTGGGGCAGTTGTTTTGGTGAACAATTAGACATTATGGCTCCCGGAGTTTTGATTCCGACAACAGATATACCAGAAACTGAGGGGTACAACCCCAATGAACCCATTCATGTTAATAATGCAGGGAATTTAGTTTCAAGCGATTACGATAATACTGACTATACTGTATGGTTTAATGGCACATCCGCCGCATGTCCGCACGTTGCGGGTGTTGCAGCCCTTGTACTTTCCGCCAATCCAAATCTACATGGACAAGAGGTATGCAATATTATAGAGGAGACGGCAAAGAAAGTTCGTCCAGATTTATATGAGTATTCGGACACGATCTCTCGCCCCAACGGCACTTGGAATCCCTATATGGGCTACGGCCTCCTCGACGCACACCGCGCCGTGTTGAAAGCCGCCTACCACAAGGTCTATGGCGACACCGCACTTGCCATTTGCGACACAAGCGTCCGCGCCTACACCGTCCGCGCCCCGCACAACAATAACATCGACAGCGTGTCGTTCTTCTGGACCTGCACCGACAACCTGCAGATGGTGGCGGGAATTTCAATTGGGAATGAGAAATTAGAAATTAGGAATTATGGGAAGTGCTGACATACATCCAATCATGAGATTCGCCGCCTTGGCCTTGCGGGGTAACGGCGCGGTCAATGACGACACCGTAGAGACACAAAATTTTGCGTCTCTACAACCCGGCAATCACGTCAATTGGTACGCCTTGTCGCCCGCGCAGATCGCGCAGCTGCAGGCGATTGCCGAACGCAACACCGGCCGCGCCTCGGTGATGGCCAAAGGGCGGACGGTACGGACGCGGTTCATCGCGCCCACGAGCAGCCAAACCGCAACGGTGGACGTGCGTGGCATCCCCGCCGGCGTGTACATGCTGCGCGTGAGGGATGCGGAGGGAAATGAATACCATCAAAAAATCATCAAGAAATAACCAGCCAATGACCAAATCCCAACATATACTCCTCGTTTTCACCATCTTTCTGATGACAATAGCAGCGGGCTGCCACCGCAAGCCCGCCCCCATCGTCATCACCCCCGACATCGAGAAAAACCACCTGCAAAGGAACCACATCTTCGGGAAGGTCCGTTGGCTGGCGACTGCGACATGCTACCTGTACGCTGACTCGATCCCGCTGAAGGACACCGCCAACCTGAAGGCGCTTTTCGACGGGAGGGCATTCGACGCGAGCTCGCTGCAACTCTACACCTCCGACGGCTGGCTTCGGTCGTTTGTCAAACACAACGAGAAGCAAGAAGTCGTGTTGCGCCGCGAATACAGCTACGACGACGAGGCCAAAATCACACGCTGGGAAGAGTATGACGCCGACAGCACGTTGGTCTCCCACGGCACCTACACCTACGACCGCAACGGGTTCCTCGTGGGCGAGAAGATCTATCAAGGCGACAGTTTGGTGATGTCGTTCGCGCACACCACCGACGGCATCGGCAACGCCATCCGGACCGTGCAGACCTTCGGCGACCTGCAGACCGCAACGGAGAACAAGTTCAACGAGCAGGGTCTGGTCACGCAGATCACCGAGTACGAGCCCAATGGCAAGGTCTTCAAGACCGCTAAGATCGAGTACGACAACTACGGCGACGAGGTGAACCGATGCGTCTATAAGGCCGGCAACCAGATGATCGAATACACCTACACGGAATACGCCCAGGACGGCCGCGTGCGCAAGGTCATCTACGAGGACAAACTGCATCACATCAAGGAGTTCCACTACTACTTCGACTACGATGCGAACAAAAACTGGCAAACCGAGGTCTGCGCCGTCGATGACCAGATTGTTTACATCAAAAGAAGGACTTTCGAGTATTACGAATGATTGGCTGTTGGCTGTTAGCTGTTAGCTGTTGGCTATTGGCTGTTGGCTATTGGCTGTTGGCTGTTTCGGAAGCTAAAAGAAAAATCAAAAAAAAGTAACAACAATTATTAACCTTATAAATAGTAAAAAAATGGATTTAAGCAAGATTTTATCAATCACAGGCAAGAACGGCCTGTTCAAATTCCTGTCGAAAACCCCCAACAGCTTCATCGTGGAAGGATTGGACGACAGCAAGCGTTTCCCCGCTTTCAGCAGCGACGGTGTGGCTTCGCTGGACAACATCGCCATCTTCACCGAGACGGACGAAGTGCCGCTGCAGACCGTTTTCCAGAACATCTACAAGAAAGAAGACGGCAAGAAAATCGAGATTCCGAAGGACAACAACGCCATCAAGACCTATTTCGCGGAGATTCTTCCCGAATACGACCGCGAGCGCGTCTATGTCTCCAACATGAAGAAAGTCTATACGTGGTACAACATCCTCATCGACCACAATCTCATTGACTTAGAGGAGCCGTCCACCGAAGAATCCGCATCAGAAAACACTGACAACCAGTAATTTACAATAGGGCTGTCACCATCGTGGCAGCCCTACACATTATAACCCATTAACTCATTAACCCATTAACCCATTATGAAAGAAAACCGCCCCTGGCTCATCTGGCTGACCATTGTCGCCGTCCTTCTTGCCGGTGTAGGCATCTTTTTCTACTACAACCTCTTCCGGCAGTCAAAGTCGGAGCTGATTGAGGCTATCCCGACCGATGCGGCGTTCATCTTCACCCTGAACGACAACGAGGCGTTCGTGAAAGGGACCGCAGGGCTCACCCCCTACATCGACGAGATGTTCGCGATGGACGCGCTGCCCGCCTACGAGACCATGCGCTCGAAGCTGCCTGCCGGCGACTACGACCTCACCGTCTCGGGCCACGGCAGCAACGGCGGTGTCAGCGTCCTGTTCAACACCCATGCCGACAAGGCGGCCTTCAAACGGCTACTGCGCGCCCTCAGCATAGACCCCAACAACTACACCACCTTCGAAAGGAACCGCATCTACACCTACGGCACCAACTTCAAGAGCGTGAAGTTCGCCTACGTGAACCACATCATCTCCTTCTCCACCGATGTGGAACTGCTGAAACGCGCCATCGTGCAGCGCATGCACCCCAAGGACCTGCTGTCTGACAAGCAGTTCAAGGAGATGTACAATCTTTCGGAAAAAAACCGCAAGCAGAACTGGCTGATAGTCAAGCCTGACCGATACACGCCCTTCCTCTCCAGTTTCTTAAGCGACAACTTGTCGGAAAAGCTGGCCCGCTGCCTGAAAGGGACGGGGTGGACGGCCTTCCAAATGCGGTTCTCCGGCAAGGACATACATCTGTCGGGATATGCTCAGCAAACAGATGCCGCAAATGCAGCTTTCCTGTCACTGCTTGGGAAACAGACCGACGGCAACGATGCCGACATCGAGCGCCTCTTCCCATGCAACGCGGATTGGTACATCCAGTCCAACAGTCCGCAAATGTGGGTGCGGATGTTTGAATCCACCCCGCAAATCTCTGAAAAAGAGACCTCTGTCATGATGACCAGCCTCTCTCCGAAGGCATCCGGCTGCTTCTCCATGCACACCGACTCCATCGACTACACCCTCTGCGTGATGCTCCCCGACAGCAACTGCGAGGATTTTCTGAGCGCCCTCTACTGCAACGACACCCGGAAGGCCGATTCCATCCGGAATGCGTACAAGAACGGCATCTACCCTATTCCCCACGCAATGGCCCCCATGGTGCCCAAACTCGCCGCCGACTCCATGCAATGGGTCACGGTCTGGAACGACGCCCTGGTCTTCGCCCCCTCGATGGAGGCTGCCTCTCTTTTTATAAACAATGTCAAGAAAAGCGGGCTTATGGCCAAAAACCGCTACTATCCGTTTGTTGACGATGCCGTGGCCTCCTCCTCGCTCTTCAACCTCGTGATTTTCCACGATGAAACATCAACATACTGGACATCAAACCTTTCCGAAAAAGGAAAAGCCTCCCGTACCGGACAGGAACTGCGCATCCTCTCCCTCAGCTGCGAAACAATGGAAAACGGAAAGAATTTCGTGCCCCTGAACCTTTTTATGCACTTTTAGTTTCAGGTTTCAGGTTTCAAGTTTCAAGACTAAACCTCTAAAACCCTAAACCACTAAACCACTAAACCACTAAACCACTAAACCACTAAACCACTAAACCACTAAACCATCAAAAATCCGAATTGACCTCCAGCGCTTCCACTTTGGAGTTCTTCCCATCGATGTAGGTGATGACCACCGGGGAGGTGCTGTGGTAACTGCACTTGGAAAGGATAATTGTGTTGGACTCCTGCGTCAGGGTGTCGGTGTTGACCAGCCACCGGGAGTAGTCGGTGGTGTATTTGACGTATATGGGTTCATCCTTGATTTCGTTGACCTCCTGGGCCATCTCGCCGTACTTGCCGCTCAACCGCCCCTGCAGGTCGGGATAGGTGAACTGGGTACTCATGTTGAAAAAGACATCGACTTTGTAAATGAGGTGCGTTTTGGCGGCAGAGCGAATTTCAACCTTGACACGTTCTCCCGCAAACGTCCCTTTCATCACCGTGTAATTCGGCTTCGAATGGCTCGCGTCCTCCACGAAGCCCTTTCCTTTCAGCTTGGAGACAAACGTGGAGAGCGTGCTGTTAATGCCGATGCCGAGGAACCTCATGGGCTGTGTCTGGGCATTACCGAGCGCCAGCAGCGCAACCAAAAGGCAGGTTGTCAATATTTTCTTCATTGTCAGGTATCATTAAAAAAGCGGGTGCAAAATTACATTTTTTTCGTCCCGCATTCCATAAAAAAACATATCTTTGCCGCCTGATTTTCGCCAAATGGAAAAAATTTATTTCACAGACTACGTAGAGTCTAACCAGGGAAAGGCCCAGACAACGCTTCAGGAGCTGCAACGCAGGTATCCGGCCTCGCCGCTGCTGAACATGTTCTGCCTGAAAGACCAGACGCTGAAGGCCTCAGCCCGGCAAAAGGCCAGGATGTTGCTGACGCTGCCCGACAAACTGCGTTTCGACAAGCTGCCTTTGGAGACCGCCCCCGTGATGGCGGTGCGCGAGAAGCCCCAGCTCAACATGGTGGAGCACCACAAGCCTGCCGCCCAGCCCCTCAACCCCATCTTCGTGAAGCATCCCGCCCCCGACCACGAGAACCGGCAAGCCCTTATCGACCAGCTGATTGAAAAATTCTCCAAAGACGCGCCGAAAATCATCTACTCCCCCGAAGTGCACGATGCCGAAGCCGACTACGGAATGGAAAGCTCCGTGGAGGATCAAAGTATCGTAAGTGTCTCATTAGCAAATGTTTACGCAGAGCAAGGATACTATGACCGAGCCATCCAGATGTTCGAAATATTGAAGTTGCATTTTCCCGAAAAAAATAGTATTTTTGCCGCCCGAATCGAAGAGCTGAAAAAAATGATGGCAGGAGAGTGATTTTGGCACCGTTTTTGCAAAGAATTCGCTTCGCAGAAAGATAAAAAGTAACAAATTAAGTCATAAACTAAAAAGCAAAGAGATGTTTACATTGTGTGTAGTATTAATCATTTTGGCAAGTATCGTGCTGGCCTTCGTGGTGCTCATCCAAAACTCCAAGGGCGGCGGCCTGGCATCCAACTTCGCCTCCTCCAACCAGGTGATGGGCGTGCGCAAAACCGCTGACGTGCTGGAGAAAACCACGTGGGGACTTGCCGCCGGCATCATGCTGCTCTGCTTCGTCTGCGCCTTCATGGCCAAGAGCGAGTACAACAGCACCCACGAGACGCCCACCCAAGTCGAGCAAACCACCGATGGCGCCGAAGAGTAGCCGATGACAATGGGAAATGTTTGAACATGCAATGCCCCATGGCGTTGTGTGTTTTTTTGTAGAATAAAATATAAAACACTGACTGAATGAATATTAAGAGCGAAAACGTTCCCGGCCAAGTGCAGGAACTCGTCATTGAAATCCAAAAGGAAGACTACGCCGAAAACGTAGATAAAGCGTTAAAGAAACAACGTCGCGAAGTGGCCGTCCCCGGCTTCCGCAAAGGAAACGCCCCCATGGGCATCATCCAAAAAATGTACGGCAAAAACATCCTCGTGATGGAAATCGACCGTATCGTCAACGAACAGATTGACAAGTACTTCAAGGACAACAACGTGAAGTACATCTTCGAGCCCATGCCCGTGGAAGGGAAATCCGAAGTCGATTTCGACAACCCCGACAATTTCACCTTCACTTACGAATATGCGCTCCGGCCCGAGGTCAATATCGACTACAAAACCCTGCCCGCCGTCATGGACTTCACCATCGTCCCCGGCGAGGAGGAAATCGACAGCCAGGAGAACCAGCTGCGCGAACGCTACGGCAACTATGTCCAACCCGATACCATCGACGTGAACGACAGCATCTCGGCCGACTACGGCGGCGAGAAGGAGGCTTTCTTCTTCATCCGCGACCTCAAGGAAGAGGCCCAGAAAGAATTCACCGGCAAAAAGGTGGGCGACAAAATCAACGCCGCCATGCGCCAGGCCTTCAACGCCGATCCTTTCTTCGCCCGTGCCTTCGGCCTCAAGGTGGAAGACCTCAAGGACGACGACCCCTACACTTACGAGCTGACCATCAAACGCATCGGCCGCATCAACCCCGCAGAACTCAACGAGACGTTCTTCAAACAGGCCTACCCCAACGGTGACATCACCACGGAGGAAGCCATGCGCGAGGCCATCCGCGCCCAAATCGCCGAACAGTACAAACCCGATGCCGAACGCCTGTTCATGAACCGGGCCATCGAGACCCTGCTCGACAACGTCTCCGTGGAACTTCCCGACGAGTTCATGAAACGCTACATCAAGGCCGTTCAGAAAGACATGGACGACGAGAAACTGGAGAAAGAGTTCGACCAGTACAAGCGCTCTTTTGCATGGCAGATCCTGGAGAACAACATCGTGGAGGGCGAGGACGTGAACGTTACCCGCGCCGACATCGAAAGCTATTTCCGCGACTATTTCGTGAAGAGCTATTTCGGCAACTTCAACCCCGAAAGCGTCAAAGACCAGGTCGATAAGATTGTGGCCGACGCCATGAAGAACCAGGAGTATGTGAAAAACGCATACGACATGCTCTACGACCAGAGACTTGTGGCCGTCCTGCGCAAAAAAATGAATATCGACCACAAAGAGGGCGATTTCAAGGCTTTCATCAATGAAATCTCCCCGAAGAATGAAACGAAGGCGGAGAACGCGGAGGAGAAACCCAAAAAAGCGACAAAACGCAAAGCCGCTGAAAAGGCGGAAGAACCCGCCGCCGAAGCTCCTGCTGAAGAAAAGCCCAAGAAAACGAGAGCCAAAGCCACAAAAAAAACCGATAACGAGTAAGTTATGAGAGACGAATTCAGAAACTACGCGCTGAAACAGCACGGCATCAGCAGCCTGAAAATGGACCGCTACGTGTCCATGGCCCGCAACTATATCACCCCGTACATCATCGAGGAACGCCCGATGAACATCACCCAGTTGGACGTGTTCTCCCGCTTGATGAAGGACCGCATCATCTTCATGGGCGTGCCGATCGACGACGACGTGGCCAACATCATCCAAGCGCAGCTGCTGTTCCTCGAGTCGCAGGACTCCGAGCGCGACATCCAGATCTACGTCAACAGCCCCGGCGGCATGGTCTATGCCGGATTGGGCATCTATGACACGATGCAGTACTTGAAGCCCGACGTCTCCACCATCTGCACCGGCATGGCCGCGTCCATGGCCGCCGTGCTGATGTGCGCCGGTGCCAAAGGCAAACGCTTCGCCCTCCCGCACTCCCGCGTCATGATCCATCAACCGATGGGCGGGGCGCAAGGACAAGCCTCCGACATCGAAATCGAAGCCCGCGAAATCCAGAAAATCAAAAAGGAGCTCTATGAAATCATCGCCTACCACACCGGCAAAGACTACGACCAAGTGTGGAAAGACAGCGACCGCGACTACTGGATGACGGCAGCCGAGGCCAAGGAATACGGCATGATCGACCAGGTGCTGGGACGCGAAACCAACAAGTAATGGCAAAGAAACAAAATTACGAAAGAACCTGCAGCTTCTGCGGCCGCGAAATCCCGAAGGAACAGTTCATCATCGGCGGCTTGGATGCCATGATTTGCAGCGACTGCCTGAAGCTGGCAACAGACATCTACCACGACTTCCAGACAGAGCACGAAAAGAAGGAAATCTCCGACATCAAGGTCAAACTCTTGAAACCCAAAGAGATAAAGGCCAAATTGGATGAATACGTCATCGGGCAGGAGGAAGCCAAAAAAGTGCTTTCCGTGGCCGTCTATAACCACTACAAACGCCTGCTCCAAGGGGATGACAAGTCCGATCCGGATGTCGATATAGAGAAAAGCAACGTTCTGCTGATCGGCGAAACGGGTACTGGTAAAACCTTGTTAGCCAAAACTATCGCGACGTTGTTGGATGTGCCGTTCTGCATTGCGGACGCCACCGTCTTCACGCAGGCCGGCTACGTGGGCGAGGATGTGGAGAGCATACTCACCCGTCTGCTCCAGGCTTCCGACTACGACGTGAAGCGCGCCGAACGCGGCATCGTCTTCATCGACGAAATCGACAAAATCGCGCGGAAAGGTTCGGAGAACCCGTCCATTACGAGAGACGTGTCCGGCGAGGGCGTGCAGCAGTCGCTTCTGAAACTGCTGGAAGGCTCCCTCGTGAACGTTCCCCCGCAAGGAGGCCGCAAACATCCTGAGCAGGAGTTCATCCAGGTCAACACGCGGCACATTCTGTTCATCGGCAGCGGTGCGTTCAACAACCTGTCGAACATCATCTGCGACCGCATGAACACGCACGCGATCGGCTACAACACCAAGAACATCAACTTCAACCCGCAAGAGGCACTGAGATACGTCAGTGCGCAGGATGTCAAGGACTTCGGCCTTATTCCCGAGCTGTGCGGCCGTTTCCCGGTCATCACCTCGCTCGAAGCCTTAGACCGCACCGCCCTGAAGCGCATCCTCACCGAACCGAAGAATGCATTGGTGAAACAATACATGGCCCTGTTCAAGATGGATGGAATCACGCTCACCTTCACAGAAGACTGTCTGGACTACATCGTGGACAAGGCGGTGGAACTGCAATTAGGTGCCCGCGGCCTGCGCGCCATCGTGGAAAAAATCATGACCGACGCCATGTTCGAGTTCCCGAGCCTGAACAAGAGGAAGATCACGGTCGATAAAGCTTATGCGCAGGAAAAATTCGAAAGCACGATTTTCGCATTCAAGGACAAGTAAGCGATACACCGAACCTATCCAGCCCTATCCCCGACAAAATTTTGCTCTTGTCGGGGATTTTTTTATTTTTGCAACCTGAAAAGTGATTTGAACGATGAAGAAATATTTAGGCCCCTTAAGCAAGGACAACCCGATTTTGGTCCAGACCCTCGGCGTCTGCTCAGCCCTTGCGGTGACCGCGCAGCTCAAGCCCGCCGTAGTCATGGCCCTTTCCGTGACCGTGGTCTGCGCCTGCTCAAACTTCATCATCTCCCTGATGCGCAATACGATACCGCCGCGCATCCGTATCATTGTGCAGTTGCTGGTCGTCTCCTTCTTCGTCATCCTTGTCGATCAGCTGCTGCAGGCCTACCTCTACGACGTGAGCAAGATGCTGTCGGTCTTTGTAGGCCTGATCATCACCAACTGCATCATCATGGGCCGTTTGGAGGCTTTCGCACTGTCGCACAAGCCGCTCCCGTCGTTCGTGGACGGCGTGATGAACGGCCTCGGCTACGGGTTGGTGCTCGTCGTGGTGGCCTTCTTCCGCGAGCTGCTCGGCTCCGGCACGCTGTGGGGCCGGCAGGTTGTCCCCGACAGCTGGTACGCCGCCGGCTACCTCAACAACGGGCTGATGATCCTGCCCCCGATGGCGCTGATCCTGATCGGGGTGATCATCTGGGCGAAGAACGGGGCAACAGCGAAATAGGCATCCGGACGGGAGCACGGCACCACTGCCGTCCGCCAGCCCGATGCGGGTGCCGGAGGCGTGGCGGTTGGAGGCGGTGTAGGCCAAAGGAGCATCCTCGTAGCGGCGGAATTTCAGGATGGCATCGTTCATCTGATAAAATCAAATTATCGGCAATTATTTCTATTTATTGACGAAAATTTGTGTATCTTTGCACCGACAAAAAACGGACAAGGATGTATGACACATTGCATATAGACGAGTTATGTAACACATTGGGTGACAGGATACAATTGACATCTAATGAGATTGCGAATTTCTATCGGAGCTATTCTCCAGATATTCCAATTTCAACAATTCGATGGAAAATCCACTCTCTTGTTAACAAGGGGGTGATATACTCTATTGGGCGGGGGCTTTACCGATTTGGGAGAAAGCCTATATTCAAACCAAACATCTACACAAGGACAGAAGTAATAGCAGACATTATGCAACGCAGATTGCCATTCGCGAAATATTGTCAGTGGGATCTGCGTGTGGCAAATGCATTTTCAACATACCTGCTGAATACGCAGCTGTTTTTTGTTGATGTAGAACGCGATGTTGTCGATGCGGCGTACCACGAAATAGGCAAAACATATCGTCGCACGGTCTTGTATCGTAATCTTAGTGAGGAATTGCCCTATTATGACGGATATATCGTGGTCCGCAACATGGCACTTGAAGCTCCAACGATTGAGGTTGAGGATATGCCCTTGGCGTCGTTGGAGAAAATTTTGGTGGATTTTGCACTTGACAGGATATTCCCTTTTTCAGATACTGAGATTGTTGACATCTATGCAAATGCAACTGCCGACTATTCCGTCAACACCAGCCGGATGCTCCGTTATGCTGGTCGTCGGGGCCGCCGTGACGTTATCGAAGAAATCTTGGACGAAATAAACCATTAAACTATGATTACGCAAAATTCATTCACAATAGATTGGATAAACCAAGTATCGAAGAGACACAAAGCCGATAAAATTCTGGTAGAGAAATCTATCCGGGCTTTGTCATTGCTGGAGAGTCTCTCTGAATCATCGCTTCCTTTCGTTTTCAAAGGAGGGACTGCACTGATGCTAATATTCAAGGAGCCGCACAGATTGTCCATCGACATTGACATCATCCTTCCGTTGAGTAACCAAAACCTTACTGCGACCCTTCAACAAATTGCCATTGACAAGGGTTTTGCTCGCATTGAAGAACATAGCAGAAAATCTGGTATAGTTCCACATTGAGGAAGCCATTCTGTCCGCTGCCAAGGCGTATTATCTTGTATCACTGATTGAAACGGGTAGTATCACCATCGAGAAATACAACAGTCGGCAGCTGGAGCGTATGAGGGATTGGTTGTTCACAGACTACGAATACACAAAACTCAACAAGCTGAAGAAATCGAATCCAGAGGCTTTCTTCTATTTGTATTTGGCATTACATAGATAGGGATTGGAAGCATGGAAGCGGCGATGGGCTCGTTTCCGTATCCCTCCCAAGCCCGTCAGGGCTTCCATCTCTGTAGCGCGAGGACGTTCCCGGCCGCGCCCCCCGAACCCCGTTAGGGGTTTCCTGTCTGTAGCCGTTGGCGATGCGGCATTCCCCACAACCCCGTGAGGGGTTGCATATCGGGCGCGACAATGTTTCGGTAACCCGTTGAATATGAATCCCATCCGGGGATTTGAAACCGCGTGTGGGCATCCGCTACAGACAGGCATCCCCTGACGGGGATGATTCACCCCGCACACCAGTGCCTCCACCGGTACCGCGCTGTCCATCAACCTGATGCGGGCGGCGGAGGCGTGGCGGTTGAGGGCGGCGTGAGAGAAGATGTTCCCTTTGTCTCAAGAAACTCGCTCTGCTGTGGAGAAATATTTAGCGTAGGAAGCTATCGGTTTCGGAAAAAAATGTATTTTCGCGGCCTGTAAGGGTTCTGTCCCTTACAAGGGAATTCTATTCCCACCCCAAACCCAAAAAAACAAATGCTTGCAAAAAACAATGAACAACGAAATAAGCAACAATTTACCAAACGAAACTTTCACTTGGCTGAAACCAGGTGCTTGGCGAAAACCGTGCATTGTACATGTGACCATGGTGGCCAACGGTCGCCAGCCGCTCTTTGGCACTCTTGGGCACAACGGTAGTAAGGCCGTGGTGGAAAAAACGGCCATCGGTTGGGCAGTTATCGACCAACAACCCCGCATGTTACAGCTTTGCCCCGAAATCAAAATCCTGGCCGACAAGGTGATGCCCGACCATCACCACATTGTCCTACAAGTCCGGAGAAGCATGAAGCGCAGCATCAAAGAGGTGGTGCGGGGGTATATGCAGGGGTGTAAAGCAGAGGCGAGAAAGTTAGGCTTTGAAGGGAATCTGTACGACGGTCCTCCTCATTACCGCGTGCTCACCCACAAGGGGCAACTTCAAGCGATGATAAACTACGTGTATGCCAACGCGGAGCGTGCCTGGCTACGCAAGCAAAACCCTAATCTGTTTTGTTTGCGTCGAAATACTGAGTCTTGTGGACTGTTTTTCACTTCTTTAGGCAACCATTTTCTGTTGGATTGGCCAGACCGGCAGATGGTGGAAATGTCGAGAAATGCAACCGAAGAGCAGATGCGGCAACGGTTGCAAACTGCATTGGAATCTGCCAAAAACGGGGCTGTCACCTTTACCGCAGCCATCAGCAAAGGTGAGCAGATTATCGCACGCAACTTGCGGGAACAAGGATTCCCGTTGGTAGTCCTCCTTTTCGACGGTTTTCCGGCCGATGGTTCTCCGCAGGAACGGTTTTACAAGCCGGGTGGTGTATATTTTGATGCCTGTTCGAAGGGGAAGCTGCTGCTTTTGGAGCCAACCGAGCAAACCTTCCTTGCCCCATCCATTCTCAGTGCCACCGAAGAGACTCTCCGCCGCAAGGCCGAGGCCAAGCAAATCCTTTTCACCCCGCTTCCTGTCTCGTCCCTGCGCTACCGCTTCGTTGCGCTCAATGAGATAGGGAAGTGCTTGGTTCGGGCGGACAGAGTCCGCTGTAATTGGACAGAACCGGCCACCGGATGGTGACACTCAAATCTCACGTTTCAAAGCCGACATGTCTGTGAGATGAGATGCGACATCACTCCACCCCGCCCACCATCGCCTCCCCCGGCACCGTGCTGTCCATCAGCCCGATGCGGGTGCCGGAGGCGTGGCGGTTGGAGGCGGTGTGGGACAGGGTGGTGCGTGACGGCGGTTACGGACGGAGCAGGCCCCGGAAGGAGAGGTTGTGACGGAGATGTCAATTTGAAGATTACGTTACCACGTAAGATAAACGTTATCACATGATAACATGACACATCGACACTACCCCTTACTCTACGTTTCTGGTCCCTCTGCACGCCGGGTATCCGGAACAGCTCCAGAACTCCTTTCCCGAATTGATCCCTTTTCTCGCCATGCGTTTCAGCATCGGTTTGCCGCATTTCGGGCAGACGGGGGCGTTGTCTTTCGCGCTTTGTTCGGCTCGGTAAGCGAGTCTTTCGGCGGTCAGGGCTTCAGTGAAACCGCCTTCGGCCCGGAAAGTTTCCAGTTGGTTAGCCAGTTGCTTCCTCAGCATCATGATCAAGCGGTTGCAGAGGACTAACAGACAGTTGGCCGCCACAATCGAGTTCTTTGCCTCCAGCCACTCATCGAATTTGTGCTTTTGGACCAGAATATGTTGGCTGCTTAGATATTGCACATCGTCCTTGTATAAGGGCTTGTCGAGGTGGGTGTTTGCCACCTTGCGGTAGATATCCGACTTTACGGACCATGGAAGCTCTTCGTGCTGGAGGAGCCAGTTCAGGTAGTCGTTGGCCAGTTCCGCGAGGCTGGCGCGCGCCACGTCGGTGAGCCGCATCTCGGTCTCTTTTGAGGTGGCGTGCCGTGAGTTGCCTTCGGCGATGTTGGCCGGCACTGACCGTGCCGCTTGTGTCATCTGGTCGTATTGGCGGCCACACGGATCGTTGGCACGGTTAAGGTAACGCCTGCAGAAGTCCTGCGTGGCGAGTTGTATCACGTTGGACATCACCCAGGTGTCCAACCAGTAGTATCCGAAATTTCCTATTTCCATTCTGTTTTCTTTTACTGTTTGTTTAATATTCCGTTTTATTTCAGAGATTAACGAGGACGGGGCGCATTTATTGCACGAACATAATTTCACGACAATTTTCACCTTGCAACCCGTTGAACATGAATCCCCTCCGGGGATTTGAACCCGCGCATGGGTATCCGCTACAGAGATGCATCCCCTAACGGGAATGAGCCACCCCGCCCACCATCGCCTCGATCGGCACCGTGCCGTCCATCAGTCCGATGCGGGTGCCGGAGGCGTGGCGGCTGGAGGCGGTGTGGGACAGGGTGGCGCGTGACGGCGGTTACGTACGGAGCAGGCCTCGGAAGGAGAGGTCGTGGACGAGGACGTCCTCGGCTTTGCGGATGTCGTCGTCGATCTCGGCAAGGCGACGCTCGATTTCCTCGTCAGAGTGACGGGCATCGGTGAGGGCGTTTAGCTTCATTTGGGCTTTGCAGAACAGCAAATCGAGAAATATCATCACATATGCCCATATCAAATATAAGAAAAAAGGAAGCCAATATACTGGAAATTAGTGATTTATTTTTTGAACGCCATATGAGTTTTTATCGTATTTTTGCCAAAAACAGAAACAGATATGAGTTTAGAAGATTTTGAATTAGGATTCACACTGTCAAGCGGCATGGATAGTTACTTTCGGCTATGCCAATTTGAAAATGCCATGAGGATGGGACAATATATTCCCATTTCAGATGAGGACATTCGGAAAGGTGTTGATTATGAAAAAGCACGAATGAAGGCGATTCTAAAGTTTATTGATAGCAAATTGGGAAGAGACATTTCCAATCAAGAAAAAGCAATAATTGACACACACTGCGAGAATTGGTATCGCACTTTCAAGAGTTACAAGGAGACTCATGACAAATGATTGTACGTTTCGGACAGGAGGTTCCCAAAATCGAAATGCGAGAAGACAACAACAGACGGGTGAAACTTCGAAAAGGGTTGCGGTGACGAAAAACTCTTATCGCAAATTGTTGTCCACGCAATATTGCTCAACGATAGGAATAAAAGACTCGTACCAATACCACGTTTTTGCAACTAAAGCACCGTATGTATTGTCTTTTCGAGCGTTTTTTGCTTTCCAACATTGAACAAATTGATGCATGTTCATTTTAGAAAAACCTTTGTCATTCATCATTGTTACAATTTGTTTAGGAAGCAGTTTCTTTTTTTCTCTTTCTTTAATTAGAAAGTATTCCGTATTTATTTTATCTGCCTCCTTACTACCTTCTTTTATGAAAGTCACAACCCTATCAGCTTGTCCTTGATTATTTGCAATTTTAGGCACATAAAAAATACGGTATGAATAATTTGTGCTTTTGAAGATCTCTTCATCAAGAGATTTGTCAAATTCATCTATAAACATTGCAATATTAGTTGGAATTCCTTTTAGGTCTTTAAGCATTTCTATCTGTGGTTCAGAAAGACTCGTGAATTGAATAGACATACTCAGTTGATTAGATATACTATATTTTTTGCCAAATAATTTCGTTATTACTTGTTCATAATTGATGCAACACGCTTGGAATTTTGCAGATACAGCATCATCAATTTTCGTAGTCATTTGATGCTCAATTTCATGCCGTAACCCAATTAAAAAACGGAGGTTTGCCTTGGTCGCATTATTAAAAGGACATTGGTTTTCATTTAAACAACGCTCAAGTTCCCATGCTTTTAATGCACCGTACTTGGTTTTATCAAACAATCTTTTTTTCCCAGATTGCTTGAAATAGTGATATTCAATTTTCTTTTCCCGATAATATGCGTGACAAAGGTATGTCCATGATATGATTGCAAGGACACAAAAAGATTCTGCTTTGAAAGTTATGGCTGGATTGTTATAAACCTGCACAGCGCACAACATCGACTCTCTTGATTTTTGTAATAATTCTAATTTTATTGATCGTATTCTTTTTTTTGACATATATCTTAAGAATTCAGTTTATTGTTTGGACAAAAGAAGATATCTCCTATGAGAACAAATTAACTGAGTTGATTTTGACAAACTTTAACAACTACATCTCGGAATTTCACATAATTTGATAATTTATTCTTGTTGGGTATTTCAAATAGCAATTCAAGAATAGAAGATTTTGAATGTGTTTCAATATTACTCTGAAATTCATCAAGGTTGGAATTGATAGTAATGTGGTAGCAAGACAAGTATATGTCGGCTTGGACAAAATTTTCTGCTTTAGAGAAAGAATCTATGGCAGAAACCATGTTGAAAAGCATGTCTGTGTAAATAGACTTTTCATCCAAACGGATTAGTTTTTCTTCTATTGATACGGTAGTATGATGTAATTCACCCTGATTTCTATGAAGTCGCATTGCGAATTCGTCTGACTGATGGCCAAGTATTGTTTTGAGAATATCAATCTCGGATTTCATCTCCTTTGTTTTATTGTTTGTATCAACGACGGAATAGATGTTCCATCCAACAAGAAACGTCACCAAAATGGCTAATATTCCGACAATGATTCCAAGGTAATCAAAGCCTAATTCAACTGTGCGATAGCAAGTTCTACTTATTGCTATAATGCTCAAAACAATTGCCATAAAACACAATATAAGATTGACAATTTCAAAACAATTTTTCTTCTTTCCCATATTTCTATTTTTCTGCAAAAATAAAAAATCTATTCATTCGTCTCAAAACACATAAAGCATAACGTGAAATTATTCACCCTTTTCCACCACCTTCACTTCTTCCTCCGTCAATCCATACAACCCATACACCAACCCGTCAATCTCTCGCTCCAGTACCAATGTGTCGGCAAAGGAATAAGATTTCTTCGCAGCGAGAATATGGTTGTCATAGGTTTTGCAAGTGTTCTATTCCGTGGTAGAGGATCAAGGAGTCAAGTGCAAACTTCTTTATTTCGTTTCGATATTCGGTGATTCGTGGAAGAATCCTTTTTTGTAGATTAAAGAATTTTTTTGACAGATATTATTGATGCATCTTGATTATAATTGCTAAATTCTATCTCAAGTGATTCTGCCTTTCTAAAAACCATGTGTTTATCCACAACAGAGGGGAGTATTGCTACGCAATGTACATTTTCAGCACCAGGAGCAAAAGATTGCACACTCTCGTATATTATTCCATCATATAAGCCTGTCTTGAGCAATAGTTTAGATAATATGGCAGACACCCAATAACCTTTATCATCATTATTTTCTACAATTTTAGTAAATTCATGGTTTAAATACTTCATGAGAGCCATAGAATCTGTTGATTGTAGCCCGACAGATGATGCTATCTTTCTGTATTCTTTGTCATTTTTGAAAGATTCCGATTTGTTGCTTCCGTTTGGGTTAATAATTTGTGCAAACTTCAAGTCTATTGTCGTTTGCCATTGGCCTATCACAACGTTATACCGCATAGACTTGTCTCTTGGATTGCGAAAACAATCGCAGGTCTCAGCACAACAGCCATAGACACTACTCCACTGTTCATCGCTAGAAATACCATAAAACATTGTGTTTGCAGGTGTGCTAGCCCTTTTGTAGGAATTATTTTTTTCTGGAGGAAGGTAACTTAATGAATTGTTGTTCACTATCTCTTTGATATTGTTGATGACCCTGGCTCTATAGATGTATTGATTTGATGATAATATCAGGCTTGGTATTAATTGCGGGCCATGAATAGAAGTTATTATTTGTTCTACCTCGTCGGGCGTGTTAAATTGTTTGTTTAATAACAGACTGATGCACTCAGTAATATTTATGGATTTCATAATATGAGATATTTAAATACGCCGCAAAAATACATTTTTTTCAATATGCAGTGTCTATTCTTTGAAAAAAATTAGCATTTACTTTACTGTATCATTAAAAAAATACACTGTTAAATTAAAACACATCGATGTAAAACATTGTAAAACAAGCAATTACTGTATACAATCATTTCCCTTCCACCACCTTCACCTCCTCCTCCGTCAACCCGTACAACCCATACACCAACCCGTCAATCTCACGCTCCAACGCTGACGTGTCAGCGTTTGGATTGTTCTTCTTCAATTCTATTATTTTCTTTGCATTTGACGAAATCACCCCCTGTGTCGCATCATCGGCTTTGACAAATGGAAGTTGCTCTATCGTTGACTTATTTATTGCCAAATAGCCTCCAGCAAGGTGTTTGTCTTTAAACTTATTACGCAGATAATAAGATGTGTATTTTGAATTTAGCAAGCCTGTTATATAATAGGGGCTGTAATTGTTGAAGGCTGTAATTGCATACGCACCAACCCCAAGGGCGAGTGGTGTTTCGACGTATGTCGCTTCAATCACTTTTGTCATTCCAGCAATCACTATTTTGGGTGACATCCACATTCTTAACTTACTATCCGCAACATTGCAATCTGTTCTAATGTACGCATTATGGTATCTCGACTTCATATACCGAACATCAATGTTATTAAATTGATATCTGTCGATATTGCCACTTACAGTGAATGGAATAACATTCACTCTTTCACCATCTACAACATATTCTTTTATTATTTGTGCCTCAAATCCTGTAGCCCCAGAACACACCTCTATTCTACAATCTTTTATTGTCAAAGAAGTTCCCAGCTCTTTAATTGGTCTTGCTTTATTGAAAAGCAAATCTTCGTATTTGTCCAATGTATATTTACAAAACTCTTTGTCAGATGTTCTTGAACCACATAAAATTATAGGATAAACACTAGCATTTTTAAAAACTTTGAACACAGAGACATCAACACTTGAATACAATCCATTCTGTTCCAATAATTCCTTTGTCTTTTTAGCATAATCTGCAATCAAGAACTTGTTAGGAATAATCCAGAAGAAAACATTCTTTGTCAACATCAAACCTCTCAATAAAAACAAGACATATATGTCATACGCTCCTGTTGCTTGAGGATAGTTTTTCTTGTAAATAGACTTCTCATATTCCGTCCTTGCCATTTCAACAGCACTAACATACGGCGGGTTCCCCACCACGATGTCAAACCCGCCACGGTCGAAGATGTCCTTGAACCAGGTGTGCCAGAGGAAGAACTCCTGGTTGGCGGAAGGGTCGAGGGCAGCGAGGCGGGCCTCGGTGGACGGATGCAACCCCTGCTGCCGAATGTAGCTCTTCACACTTTCGTTGATGCTCGCCCGCGCCGCCGCCTTCTCCCTGTGGTCGGTGAGACTGAAGTACTCTTTCAGCATCAGCTGCAGGTTGCGCTTGGTGTCGTCGGTGCTGTACTCCATGGCCAACTGGTTCTCGCCCGCCTTGCCCTTCCCCCTGCCGAGACTGCTCCGCGCCCCGCCATCCATCATCCGGCTCAAATCCACCCCTTCAAAGCTCTCTATCAGACTGTTGCCCTGCATGAACTTGTAGTCGAAGTTGGGCAGCGGCGCGGGCTCGTCGCTGTCAACCACGATGCTCAACCAGAACCGCAGACGGGCAATATCGATGGCGCCCCGCTCGATATCGACCCCGTAGATGTTGTTTTCGATGATCTCTTTCTTTAATTGTGATCTGTGAACAGTGATCAGTGAACAGGAATCGTGGTCGGTCAAGGCTTCGCGGCATCTCCATAATTCGTTCAACAGCCCCATCGGAAACGCACCGCTGCCAATGGCCGGGTCGCAGATCTTCACCTCGCGCAAAGCTTTGTTGAGCATATCACGATAAGGTTCTAATTCCGATTGCATCTCATGTGTCTCCACAAAGGTGCGGATTTTAGTAATCAGTGAACTGTGATCAGTGATTTGAGAATCGATGTCGGTTGGGATTTTCGTGTTTTTGTTCTGTTCACTGTTCACTGACAACTGTTCACTAAGATACGCGATTAGGGATTCCTTGCACATGTACCGCACAATCTCCTTCGGGGTGTAGAATGCGCCCTTGGCTTTGTTGTCCTCCAACAAACTCTCGAAAATCTTGCCCAGCATTTCGGGATCGACACCGATCTCGGCATCGTCGGGGTCGTTTTCATCGACGGTGAAGTTGTAGGAGGCCAAGAAGGTGAAAAGATCGTTGAATAGCGAAGCCGGCAGCCGGATGTCCATCTTATCGACTTCGTCACGCTCGAACAAACCGCCGTTGAGATAGGGCAATTGCTCCCACTGTTTCAGCAACCCCTTATCCCAATGTTCGTTGGCGAACAGTTCCTCTCGCTGCTCCGGCTCAGTGTTGAAGATTCCGAAAAAGAGCGGCTCCAAGACTTGTTCGAGAAAATCGGCCTGATGAGGACTTGAACGAAACAGGTCGCGCAGGAACGTTGGATTGTCGTTGAGCCAGCCTTTTTTCTGCAGGAAATGGAGGAACACGATGCGGCCCATCATCTTTTTGACGTAGTCGTGGAGACGGGTATCGGATGTTCCCTCGGCAGAGACGCGCCATGGCACGTCTCTGCGATAGGATTGCGTGAGGTTCGCCACAATCCGGTCATAATGGAGATGGTACTCGTCGAAAAACTCATCGCTGAGCGCATCCACCGAGAAGGATTCCCTGAGGTCGGACAGCGTTAAACGCCCATTCAGTCTGGCCACCTTCTCCAATCGCTCCAGCGGTGTTTTGTATTGCCCGTTTTCGTCACCTAAGATATAGGAGAACCGTTTGGCCGAGGTGCTGCCCTCCTTGAGGTCGCAGATGTAGGACAAACGCCAGTGCCGGCCGTCGTCGAAAACGGCAATGGCCCCATCGACATCGTATTTCAGATAGGGACTGATCAGCTTGCGCAGACCCACACGCTTGCGACGCACATCGCCGCCATCGGCCACGCGGGTGTAGAAGAAGCCAAGCAGACGATGGTCGGCATCATCCATCTGACCGATGAAAAAACTCTGGTCGCCTTCGGCGTTGGTGTCGAGCCATTCGGGACGCGAGGCCACATCGTGGCAACCGAAAAGACGATGCACGATTTCGCGGCTGTAAGTGGTATAGTCGAACGGCGATTTGAAAATCTGACGGAGGGTTTCGGTATTCATTGTCGGGTTTATTTGAAGGTTTCGCTTAAAATGATGTCGGCGGTGGTGTAGGCCATCTGCTTGGTTTCGGTCTGCGTCTGTGACTGGCTGTAGCGTCTGTCCAACTCCTCAAGCTGTTCCTGTATCTTGATGAGCGGCATTGGCTCTTTCTTCTGCTTCCTCGAAATACGGTTGAGGGCATCGGCTAACTGGTTGTAGGCACCGCGTTCCACCATCTGCTTCAGACGGTCGAGGATGCTGCGACCTTCTTCGTCGAGCATAGGCCGCACCTCGCGCAGGAAAGCGGCGGCCTTTTTGGCATCGTTGTCTTTGCTGCCGATTTTGAGCTTGTCTTCCTGATATTCGCGTTGCTGATCGAGGGTGTATTGCCGTATCGCGCTCTGTACCTGTTCGTAATGCCGCTGTATGCTGTCACCGAAGGGAACGGCCTTCTCGTCGGGTTCCGCATGGAAGATGTCGGCGGCTTCGAGGAAGGAGAGTTCGCGGGTGGTATTACCGACGAGGTAGAAGGCCTTTTTGAGGGGAGATGCGAGATAGACGATGGTGTGATGTGTCGTCTCTCCGAGACGGGCACAGCGACTTTTCGGCGGAAGATTCTTGATGCGGCGGTAGAGCGAAGGATGGTTGTCGTGAAGGACTCGCACTTCGCGCAGCAGCTCCAGACTGCGGTCGGTTTCGTCGCGCACGTCGGTGTTGAAGAGTTTGAACTCGTGTACCAGCTCGTCGTGCGAGTAGATTTTGGTGTCCTCGCCGAGGGCGGAATGGAAACTCTGAAGCTTGATGAGGGAGTTCTTCTTCAAACTGATGATGGCATCGCCGGGGTCGGAAGGGTAAAACATGTAGTTGTGGATGGCGGTGGCGGTGGAGCCGATACGGTTCACACGCCCGATGCGCTGCATCAACCGCGTGGCATTCCACGGGCTGTCGTAATTGACAATGACATTCGCCCTGTGCAGGTTCACGCCTTCGGCCAACACATCGGATGTAATCACGATGTTGTAGTCGTTACGCCACTCTTCTTTGTACTTGGCATCGAAGTTAGCCTGGATCGTTTTCTGAAGTCGCTTGCGGTTTTTGGCGCACACAGCCAGAATGTCTTGACGATGCAGACGCCCTTTCAACTCTTTTTCCAGATAGTTGACGGTATCGACGCTTTCGCTGAACACCACTAATTTGCCGCCCGGATTCTTCTCTTTGTCGAACAACTCCCCTTGCAGCATGTTGATGAAAAGTTCCAGTTTGGGGTCGGATTTCACTTTGTTCCATCGTTGGCACAGCTTGTCTAGCACATCGGCATCATACTCCAACATCGGCAGGAAATCGGGCTTGAAATCGGCCGCGTGGAAGAGTATCTCTTTCTGGTCGAACCCTTTGCCGATGGCCAGTTCTATGATTTCGTCCAACTCGACCCCGTCGGACTGCAACTTCTTCACATTCAGTTCGGGGGCAATGATGACTTTGTCTTCCCGGAACATCTTGATCATCCCCCTCGTGGCATCCAAAAGGGTGTGGAGCGAACGGCGGAAGGCGTCGAAACTGCTTTCCAACCGTTTGACCATGTGCGTCTGGTAGATGGAAGCGAGTGAGTCGGCCATGTGTTTGGCCATCTTGCCGGAAGGGACTTTGTACGAGGGGCAATACTCCACCGCACGATAGCGGGCATAATGCAGACCGCTTCCGTTGAAGATATCCGAGTTCACCTCTTTCAGATTGGCCGACGGTGTATCGACCAACTTTATATAGGTGTCGATGAAGAGTTTCAGCAATTCGGGCGACATCTGATAGGTACGGTCGGTGGGGTCAAGCAGCTGCGGAAAATGGATTTCGTGGGCATAGCGGGGCTCGTGCTGGATATTGCTGCGGGTACGGCGCACCATCACTTTCTCCAACACCTTGTGCCGAAGCTCCTGATTGATGGCATCGATACGGGTGGTGAGGAAACCGGCGCTCATCGTGCGACGCTGTGACATAAGACTCTTGAATTCCTTGATCCACGGGGCAAACGTGTCGGCAATGTTGCTGACGCCGTCAATCGTGCAGCGCGCGACATCCTGAAACAGCAGCAACTGGTTCTTGATGTCCTCGGGCGTGTTGTTGAGCGGCGTGGCCGAAAGCAAAAGCACGCGTTTGTTCCCTTCCACATTGCCTTTATTCAGCCGTGCCGACTTGCAGATGCGCTGCAGCAGGTCGTAGTTGCCAGTACTATCATGTCGAAAGTTATGAGCTTCATCAACAATAATAAGGTCATAATACTCCTTCTCATCGTAGCCATCCCCATCAACAACTTTATCAAGACTGCCGTTGCTGACAAAACGGCTGTATTTGTTTTTGATACCAAAATCCTTGAAGGTGTCCTCCCAGTTGGTTTTAACCGAAGGCGGGAAGATGACGAGGATGCGGGTGTTATCGCCATTGGCGGCGATAAACCGCTGCGCAATCATGGCCGCCACCACGGTTTTGCCCAAGCCCACCACATCGGCGATAAAGCATCCGCCGTGCCGCATCATAATGTCGTACCCTTGCACCACAGCATCGCGCTGATAGGTGAGGTCATCGTAATTGTCGGGAAGATGAGGGACGAAATGGTCTTCGACCTGATTGCCGAAATGGTCGATGAGCATCCGCATATAGAGTTCGTATGGCGTAGGCTGGTGTTCAGGCGCCGCGAGATGAGTGCCGTCCACGATGCGGTTCACGTCATCCATAGTCACGGGTATGGCGTCGTTCCACAGATGCTGAAATTCCTCCTCGCAGTAATGCACATCATCATAATCCTTCATGGCCACATTCAGCTCATAGCGTGGCGGTTCGGTGGTGCCGAGCCCTTGCGCGCTGAGGTTGCTGCTGCCCATAATGACCCAGCCGTCGCTATGCTCGCTGTGGCTCTTCGGCAGACAGAGATAGAACTTCGCGTGGAGGTCCTTGGTGGGATGGATTCGCAACTGCAAACGTCCTTCGGCGATGTCGGCGCAGAACTGGCGGATACCCTCGTCCACATCGGAGGCGTATTCCGATTGATAGACATCGCGGAGGAAATCCTCGCAATATTGTTCGAGACTCTCCTCCTTGTCGCCGAAAAACAGTTTGCCGGCGGCCTGCGACTGTCGGAAAAGATTGTCGATGTTGATGCCGACGAGGATGCGGATTTCGCTGACATTCTCCAGCTCCTTGCGCAGTTTGAAGTAGCCGCTGGAACGAAAATAGCCAACCACGGCATGGAAGATGTCGAAGTTGGCCATTGCGGAGGCGATGCCGTGGAACTTGTCCATCAGCCTCGTCTCGATACTATTGAAAAACTTGGTGCTCATAATGGCTTGGCGTTTGGGGCGCTTCGCCTTTCGAGGTACCACAAAAAAGAATCCGTGAAACTTTCTGTCTATACCTGAGGTTCGCCAAAACCCTTAATGCAAACGAGAAAGCCCACGGATACACCGTGAGCATTTCTGCTTTCTCGTGCATTAAGTATTGAAATTTGGCGATTTCAGGTATACCAAGAAAAGCAAAAACGCTTTATGTCAAAAATTATAGATGTCTATTTCCTTCTTCTACTATTCAATAAAATTTGGTTCTTTCACATTTTTACAGGCGCAAAAGTACAAAAATTTCCGACAGTGTGCAGATGAAAAAATGCAATTGTTGTTTCAGATTATGCGCGAACGTCAAAAAAATGTACCTTTGCAGCTTCGAAAAGCCTGAAAGAAAGAGGCAGCAAATGACGAAGAAATTATTCCTTGAGCAGCCCCGGAGGGGCAAAACGCGCGAAGCGCAATTAACCCCACACAAATTCAATAACTCAAACAAAAACAAACAAGAACAACCAAAACAACAATATATCAATATATTACACGCGGAATTCTGTTTCCTTGTTTTTGTCTATATGACCTTTTTTTGATTATTTTTGTACCTTGTTTGTCCCCCGTATTGAAATAAATTCTATCTTTGCCGACGATTTAAAAGTGAATGTCTATGGCAAAGAAACAGTATCAGAAAGTCAAGGAGCCGGTGAGAATCAGATTCAAGGAACTGGCGAACGGGAACCGGAGCATCTATCTGGACACC
>JAFXPL010000080.1 GCA_017527945.1 Bacteroidales bacterium
TGCTTGAGGAATTATGTTTGTATGAATAAGTCATTGTGATTACATCTGGAAATTAATGCCCACATAGAAGGTGGTGCCGAAGGCGTAGTAGTATTTGTTGGCGTATTTGTTGACATCGAAGTTGGTGTAGTCGAAGCGGTACTGCTCCCAAGCAGTAGTGACTAAGTTCTTGTTGTTGAGTAGGTTGGTGACGCTGGCGTTGAAGCCGATGTTGTATTTGTGCTTGATGCGCCACGACTTGCTCACGGAGACATCCATCGTGAACTGCCCCTTTAGGCGGGTCTGGTCGGCGATGAGATGGTAGAGTTCGGAGTTTTCATCCAAAGAGCCGCGGGCGGTGGTGGTGCGGCGCTCGGGGTTCAGGTCGCAGTAGATTTTGTCGAACCAGTTGCAGTTGATGTTCACCCACCAGTAGTTGTAGTTGAATTTCAGCCCTCCGGTGGCGGCCACCTGCGGGGTGCCGGCCACGTGGAAGTTCTTCCAATAGACGGTGCGTTCCACTTGTCCGTCGAAGTCGGTGCCATTCTCGGCGTTCATCGTCACGTGTGCGCGGTCGGTGTAGCGGTAGTCGGCCCAGGTGCCCGCCAGAATCAGCGAGAACATGGAACCCAGCTTGATTTCCGCTCCGGCCTCCACGCCGATGTGTCGTTGGTCGATGCCCGAAATCGCGTAGTTCACCATGCTGGACATGTCGTCGTTGTAGAAGCTGATCAGGCGCGTGGCGTTGTTGATTTTCGTGCCGAAGACCGTTGCCCGCATCTTGATGACCGGATAGTTGAGCACGTAAGTGAGGTCGCCCGAGAAGACCGTTTCGTAGGTCAGGTTATTGACGAATTTGTTGTTGATGCGGGGGGAGAGGAACGAGTTGAGGATATTCGGTGATTTGGTCTCGCCCAAACCGTTGAGGACAATGTAGTTGCGTCCGTTGATCTTGTAGGTCACGCCCGCTCTCGCGCCGTTGTCCATATAGGTTCTCTTGGCGGATGGCCCGTAGGATTCGTCGGGGAAGCGGCCGTTCCGCATGTGGCCGTCGCGCCACAGCTGCGAGGTGCCGACCTGCAGGGCGAAGTAGAAGTCCCAGTGGTTGTAGGTGGCCTTGATTGTGCCCCAAAGCTTTTGGCGGAAGACATGGTAGTCGTAGTCGTAGCCGAACACGTCGCCTTCGTGGAGGGTGTCGCCGATATGGTTGAGGTCGTTGTATTGCACGTTTTGGTCGGCGGGGAATTCCCCTTCGGAGAACTTGTCGATGTCGATCCAGTAGGCTCCGCCGAGCAGGTCGTTGATGGTCTTGTAGTTGTGTTGTTTCATGTGCTGTACGTATGCGCCGGCATAGAGTTTCCAGTGCTCGTTGATGGTCCAGTTCAGGTTGGTGCTGACCCCGCCTGTGAGTTCGTCGTAGCGGCGGTTCTCCACCATGTACTGTGCGCGCTTGCCCTGCAGGGCGGCCGTCTGGTTCACGCGGTAGAGGTTGTCCCAGTTGATCTGGGTGTAGCGCTGGTCGTTGTTCTGCCAAAGGGCGAGCACGTCATAGTAGGCCTGCGAGGTGTCGCCGTTGTCGATCTGATAGCTCGGCAGGTAGCGGTAGTAGTCGGGGCGCGGGTCCAGGGCATCGTACCAGTTCAGGGAGGTGGTGTTGTTGAAGCCGAAGGCGAGGAGCGCGGAGGTCTGCACGCTGAGCTTGTTGTTCGCGGGGGTGAAGTTGTGGGTGAGCAGGAAGGTGGGCTCGCACTGGGTGCGGATGCGGGCGTTGCGTTGCTTGCCCTGGTACCAGCCCCAGTTGGCGTTGTAGTAGTGGTTGTCGAGCAGGTCATAGACCTCTTGCACGGCGTTGGACTGCATGCCGCGCTGGATGTAGGAGGCGAAGGCCGCGAGGTTAAGCCAGTGTTCGGTGTTGATTTTCTTCTCTGCCGCCACGAAGCCGGAGAACCCGTTGTAGGAGGTGCCGTCCACGTAGGAGATGGCGTTGCCGAAGCGGGCCGAGGCGGAGGCCGTGAAGGCCCAGCCGTTGGAGAGCAGGCCGGAGCTGTAGGTGAGCATCAGGCGGTTGTTGTAGGTGCGGTTCGTCAGCGAGTAGGAGGCGCGCAGCTGCTTGCGGAAGTTGCTGGCCCGCAGGTTGTAGTTGCTGCTCCCGCCGATGTCGCCGAAGTCGAAGGTGGCCATGTTCAGTCCGCTCACCGTCTCGGGGTAGCGGAAGATGTTGTTCAGGCCGCCCCACTGCGAGAAGTTCGCGCGGCCCGTCACCATGTTGTTCATTTCGAAGCCGTTGGCGAAGACGCCTTGGTAGCGGTTGTCATAGCCCCGCGCCCGGAAATAGGCGATGCTGAAGGTGTAGGCGGTGTTGTTGGTATAGACGTCCGTGCTGCTGTGCAGCAGGCTCGGCACGTATTGTGCGCTGCCGTTGTCGAGGTCGTCGTCGTCCGAATCCTCGTTCACCACGTAAGTGCTCTCGTCGGGGGTGTCTCCGGTGGTGGAGGCCTCCTTTTGCGTTTTTTTCTTGTTTTTCTTCTCCTTTGGGGTGTCCTGCGCGAAGGCTCCGTGGCAGAGGAAAAGGGTCAAAACGGTCAGAAGTAGGGCTTTTTGCATATAGTTGTTGTTTTATTCCTATATAAATTATTCGTTGAATATAAAACGGCAAACATACAAAAAAAAACGGCAGCAAAGGCCGTTGTTGATAAAAAGTGGTAAATAGCCGTGGCCGGGCACGTTTGCACGTTTCCCGGTCGGCGCTCAGGAGGCTTTAGGATGGTTTTTTCGCTGCGACCGTCGTTGGAGGCGTTC
Organism: Bacteroidales bacterium; assembly: GCA_017527945.1. The sequence goes on from JAFXPL010000080.1 coordinate 2,779, forward strand.
GAGCCGCCGTTCCTCGATACGTTGCATGCGTTCTTTCATGCGTTCTTCGCGTTCGGCGCGGCGGTTGATGACGGTGCTTCGCACCTCGGAGAGCATGTCGCCGAGCACCAGCACCTGGAATTTGCCGCGGCGCCCTTCGTCTTGCATCAGCTGGTTGAACTTGAACTGTCCGTCGCGCATGCCTTCCTCCAAGCAGGCGGCCTTGAAGCGGGCATAGGCGTTGTTGATGAGCCGGTGCGCGATGGGGTCGTGGAGACGGAAGCTGGCCCGTTTGGAGTCGTACTCGATGTTGATGGCGCGGAGCCGCGTGTCCACCTCCCGTGCGAACGCCTCTGCGGTCTCCTGCGTGGTTTCCGGGTCTTCGAACTCGAAGTAGAAGTGATAGACCGACTCGTTCACGTCGGCGAAACCCACGAAGAAGGTGGTCATGATGCCGGTCTGTTCCTCGGTCTGCTTCACGGCCTCGATGAACTGCGGTTCGTAGAGCTTTTCGCCGGTGAGCGACACGATGCCGTTGACCTTGCTCACCATGTGGATGGTTGGGGTCTTCTCGTATTTGCCGCCCACCTCGATGAGGTCGTTCATGTTGTAGCGGAAGAGGCCGGAGTAGGTGGTGACGTAGGCACAGTAGCGTTTGCCAAGTTCGAGTTGGTCGAGTTGCAGGAAGTGCTTGCGGGGCGTGTCGAGTTCATCCTCGGCCACAAATTCGTAGTAGTGGAGGTGCGGGAACATCACAGACTCGACGGTGTCGTCGAGAGCGAATCCGAACCGGCACTCGGTGGCGATGTAGCCAAGTTCTTGATAGAAAGTTTGTTCCAAGTCGAAGTAGTAGAGGTACTTGTCCATATACACCTTGGTGTTGCCGCATTTCCAGGTGCTGAGGATCTGCAGTTTGGGCCAGTACTGTTTAGGCAGGATGCGCCCGTTGTTCTCGTCTCGGATTTGCCGGAGTTCGGCAGCGCGCTTGGGGTTGGGCCGCATGTAGTTGCGCAACTCTTCCCGGATTTCGGAGCTGATGTTGAAGCTGTCGGAGAGCGTGCCCTTCTCGATGTCGTCGATGAGTGTGTCGAGGTTTTCATCGACGGCGCGCTGCAGTTCCAGTATGGTGGAGGGATTGGCGGTGGCCCAAAGGGTGACGTCCCAATGTTGCACGGCTAAGCGCATGAGGGTGTAGTTGCGGGCGGCGTAGTCCTCGATGGACATCACGCTGGCGGGAGCGGTGTAGCGTCGTTTGATGATGGCCGGGATGTCGCGCACCAGCACGCCGCTCACCGATCCGTAGATGGTGCCGTCGGGGGCGTAGCCTTCGCATTCCTTGCCCACGATGGGGAAGATGTGTCCTGCCAGGGCGTAGCGGCGGTGCTTGATGAAGTTCCAGAGCCAGACGTGCGACATTTTGCCATAGACATCCTTCAGGTACTTGCGGGTCATGGGCACCCACTTGGGTTTCGAGGTGGTGCCGGAGGTGGTGGCGTACATGTAGGGGCTGCCAGGGAACAGCACATTGCGTTCGCCGTTCTTGTGGCGTTCCACGTACGGTCGGAGAGCCTCGAAGTCGTTGGCGGGCACCAGATGTTGGTAGAGGTCGAAGAGCTCGTCGTCGTTCGGGGCCGCGATGATCCGGTCGAAATGGTGCTCGCGACCGTAGACCGTATCCTTGCTGATTTTCAGGATGTCTCGCAGCGTGTTTTCCGAAGCCAGGCGCGGCCGTCGCGCGGCCAAGCGCAGGCGAATGGACTGTATGCCTCCCGCCACCATCAGCAGGAAGTTGGTCAATATCGGGTAGTGTAGTTTATGCTTCATAAAAAGCGCTCGGATGAATACATTTAATCAGCTTTACTATAAGTCGGCAAAAATACTATTTTTTTTGTTTGTTGTTTCTTTTTTTGTTTGTTGTTTCAAATAAATCCTTTTGCTCGTTTGTTGTTCGAGTGATTCGTCCACAGGAGGGGGCTGTAGGTGTCTTGTAAAGGTGGTTTGGTATTCTTCGTTAAGAAGTTTTTGGAGTCCTGTTTCCAGTATATGGAAGTTGACTGTTCGCCCCCTTAACCCAATGTCCTCTGTTTGGAAATTATAGTTAAAAATTTGCTGTGTATTTGCTGTTCTGGAAGGGCGGGGGGCTAGGTACTTTGCCTTGCTTTGGACTGATTACATAATATGGTATCACCTGGCCGACGCGTTCTATCGTCCGCTCGAATCGCTGGGTGTTGTTGCAGCGGCAGTTCCTACGTCGGAACAATGCCTCATAGACGTATCGGTGGAACATGGCGGCGGATACAAAGTGGTAGATGCCTGCTACCATGCGTTTCACTTGTAGCCATAGACCATTTGCAATTCCTTGTTTAACAATGCTTTTTGTCTTAGAATCCCGTCTTATGCCGTGCGGCTCCTCCACATGGTACTTTTCTTGTTCGCTCTCCTCCAAGGTCTGGTAGCAAACATAGTCATCGGTGAAGATTCTACTTTCGGGCTTTACGAACGGTAGAATTTTAGGGTGCAGGTTCAACGGTTCTGTCAGCTGACGGATGACCAGTGGCCTGCTGGTTCCTTCGACCACGTTTACTTTCTCCCCTGGCACTATATCTGGAAAATTGTCGTCATCCTCACGAAGCAGGATCCGAATTTTATGAAGTATGTGCCATGCGGTGCTTTGCGCCACCTCGATTTCACGCGCGAGTTGCGCGGAGGATATGCCCTGTTTGTTGTTGACAAATAGATATATGGCCTGGAACCATTGAAGGAGTTTGATTTTGGTGTTTTGGAATACGGTGCCAACGAGGACGGAGAAGGTGTTCTTGCACTCCTTGCAGGCATATCGACCGTCTTTGCGGTGATAGACAGTGTGACATCCGCAGTAGGGGCAGACGGGATGTCCATGCCATCGTTGCTCGGCGAGGAAGTCGATGCACTTATGTTCGTTTGAGAAATGCTTGGTCAGGGCGGTGAGAGTCCTGAACTTGGATAAGGGTTTGTTTTTCATTTTCAAAGTTTTTAATAGAACGAATATTTTGTCACGTGCAAAGATAAAACAAAAATGGGGAAAAGTCAAGATATTATGTTATTTTTATAATTTATTGATAATCAGCATTTTGATTTCGCAGTCATCTTCCGAATACTGGATTTGACCATCGTCTATCTCCTGTTTTCGCATAATTTCAAACTTTTCTTCGCAAAATACTGCCATTGCCTTTCTGCTCCACCTCGAAATTCCCACACACAGCCAGTTCAGTACTCTTTCACCCATTCCCCAATCAGACTCTTTTGGACTAAATAGCTACGAACAAGTCACGCAACCAGAAATATATCGAAACGTAACAAGTTGATAATTAATAAAATACCACTTTGTAAACTGGAAAGACAAAAGCTGAGTAATAAAAGTGCCACGGGTGTTGACCTGCCTCAGGGTTCGCCGATAGGTTTGTCGCAAAATGGCCCGAACCCATTCGAAGGTACGACAATCGTGAGTCTTCAGGTGAGTGCGGTGGGCTCCGAAAAGAATTTGTGGTCTTTCATGGCGGACAGGTCAAAGGCTTCCCATTACCTTAAATTATTCGCCCGTAGCGTCTTCGATTTTCGTTACGTTGACACCGTCGGTTCCGGTTTGTCGGTCCGCTGCCTCCGCGATGAATAACGGAGTGGGGGTGTCCCGATGCGCATCTCCCGATTTGTTTCATGAAAAAACAAGTCCCTGTGGATTTGTGCCCATATTTTTTGTATCTTCGCGGCCGAATTTTAGAATTTTATTTTTGTTCAAAACTGTTTGAAAATGACAAAGAATGATGTGAAGTATGTCTATACTTTTGGCGGAAAGACGGCCGAAGGTAAGGCGGACATGAAGAACCTGTTGGGCGGTAAAGGCGCCAACTTAGCCGAAATGTGTCTGCTGGGACTGCCTGTCCCGGCGGGTCTGACCATTACCACGGACTGTTGCACCGCATATTATGCGAACAACTGCCAGCTCCCCGAAGGCCTGATGGATGAGGTCTGGGCCGGCATGAAGAACGTGGAGAACATCATGGGCCTGAAATACGACGACGCCGAGAACCCCTTGCTGGTCTCCTGTCGCTCCGGCGCCCGCAGCTCCATGCCCGGCATGATGGACACGGTGCTCAACATCGGTCTGAGCTCCAAGACCATCCCTGGCCTGATCAAGAAGACCAACAACCCCCGCTTCGTCTATGACTCCTACCGTCGTCTCATCATGATGTATGCCGATGTGGTGATGGAGAAGTCCGAGGGCATTGAACCCGCCGACGGCAGAGGTATCCGCAAACAACTGGATGACATGCTTGACGCATTCAAAGCCGCCAAGGGATATAAGAGCGACACCGAGATTACCGCTGACGAGCTCAAAACTTTGGCCGAAAATTTCAAGGCCAAGGTGAAAGAAGTCCTCGGCACCGAGTTCCCGGATGACGCCAGAGCGCAGATGGAAGGCGGCATCAAAGCCGTGTTCAAGAGCTGGAACGGCAAGAAGGCCATCTCCTACCGCCGCATCGAAGGCATTCCCGATGACTGGGGCACGGCCGTGAACGTGCAGGCCATGGTATTCGGCAACATGGGCGACAACTCCGCCACCGGCGTGGCTTTCACCCGCAACCCTGCCACTGGCGACAACCAATTCTACGGCGAGTGGCTGATCAACGCCCAGGGCGAGGACGTTGTGGCTGGTATCCGCACTCCCAACCCTCTCAACGACGAGACCAAGAACGAGCAGAACAAGCACATGCAGTCTATGCAGGAGCTGATGCCCACCACCTATAAGGAACTTTGCGACATCCGCGAAATCCTTGAGAAGAACTACCACGACATGCTTGACATCGAGTTCACCATCCAGGACGGCAAGCTGTATATGTTGCAGTGCCGTGTAGGCAAGCGCACCGGCGTGGCTGCTCTGACCATGGCCCTCGACATGCTGCATGAAGGCCTCATCGACGAGCAGGAGGTGGTGATGCGCATGGCTCCCGCCCAGCTCGACGAGCTGCTGCACCCGATTCTGGATTCCGCTGACGAGAAAAAGCACACCGTCATCGCGAAGGGGCTGCCCGCAGGTCCTGGCGGCGCCGTCGGCGTGATCGCCTTCGACAGCGAGGTCTCCAAGGCCTATACTGCCCAGAAAATCAAGAACATCCTCGTCCGTGAGGAGACCAATCCCGAAGACGTGGAGGGTATGCGTGCCGCCACCGGCATCCTGACCGCCCGCGGCGGTATGACCTCCCACGCCGCTCTCGTGGCCCGTGGCTGGGGCAAGTGCTGCATCGTGGGCTGCGACGCCCTGAAGATCGACATGTCGGCCCGCACGCTCACCATCGGCGACAAGACTTTCAAGGAAGGCGACCTGCTGAGCTTGAACGGCTCCAAGGGCTGGGTCTATGCCGAGGAAGTGAAGATGATTGACGCTACGGAAAATCCTCTTTTCCAGGAGTTTATGAAGTTGGTTGACAAATATCGCAAGATGGGTGTCCGCACCAACGCCGACAACCCCGCCGATGCACAGACGGCCATCGACTTTGGTGCCGAGGGCATCGGCCTGTTCCGCATCGAGCACATGTTCTACGGCGAGAACAGCGAGAAACCGTTGGAGAAACTGCGTAATATGATTCTGGCCAATACTCGCGAGGAGCGCGTCGCCGCCCTCGACGAGCTGGAACCCTATATCAAGGATGCCGCCAAGGGCACCCTCAAGGTGATGGACGGCAAACCGCTGACTTTCCGCCTGATGGATCCCCCGTTGCACGAGTTCGCTCCGCAGGGTGAGGCCAAGATGAAAGAGGCCGCCCAGCGTCTCGGCATCAGCTACGAGGATGTGAAGAAGCGCGTGGAGTCGCTCCACGAGGTGAACCCGATGATGGGTCTCCGCGGCGTGCGTCTCGGCATCATCTATCCCGAAATCACCCGCGTGCAGTTCCGCGCCCTGTTCAGCGCCACCGTTGAGTTGATGAAGGAAGGCCTGCACCCGATGCTCGAAATCATGGTCCCGCTGACCATCAACGCCGCCGAGTTGCGCCACCAGAAGGCCATCGCCACGGAGGTGAA
>JAFXPL010000081.1 GCA_017527945.1 Bacteroidales bacterium
GTGGGAGGCGGCCTTGTCTATTTTAGATTTGCGGTACGAAGCCTTGGATGACGGGGTTGATGCACCCTTTATCAGTCGTGCATAGTTTTCGTTGTCTCTTTTCTTGGCCTCGCGCTCGCGTTCCAGCTGCGCCCGCAGGTCGATGATTTTCTTTTTGTAGTATTCTTTACTCATAATTCTGCTATTTCTGTTTTTTGCCTACTCTTTTCCGGATTATCGGCATCCTCCGTGATATGGATTGTTATTTCTCGTAATTCTTTCGTGCCATTTCCAAGATGGTGAGCGCGGCCTTCACGTCTTTCTCCAAGTTTTCCCACTTTTCGCGACTCCATGTAGAATCGGAATTCGACGATATGTGTGAAATGAATTCTTTAACTTTCAAGGGTTGAGGCGATTCTCTGCTTGCCTTTTAGTGGTTCCCATGTGTTTTTCGAGCTCCTCATTCAGATTGACTTTTTCCGCCACCCGTTTCCAATAGCACCTGTCTGTTGCGGTGGAGCGAGACTTGTCGATTTCAAATGTCCCAACGAACTTGTAATAATTGAAACCCAAATCGTCTTTCTGGCGGAAAAAGGTAATCATTCGTCTGTTTTTCTTGACGGTGTTCTCCAGCATCCAGTCGTGTTGTTTGTCTGGATTGTTCGGATATTCGAGCAGATAGTGTCCGTCTTCGATCATTTCATTGTGCCATTGTTTGTTTTCTGCATTCGGGAACCATAGTTCCGTGTTGTCGTAGAGAACAACGCTCCCTGCGCGCAGGTATCCCCTATGCTTGGCCTTGGTGTGAAATATCTCACAAATGTCGTCAATGGTTTCCACATATTCGTTGTCCTCTACCAGAAGATACCCCTTGCGTTGGTAATAAGCGGGCGTGCGCTTGTCTAATCCCACCCACGGGATGAACTTGTCGCCGAGTTGGATGACCTTTTGCCGGATCACGTCCACAATCTGGTCGATGTCGCGGTGCAACTCCGTCATAGGTTTCCGGCAGTCCACCACAAACACCTGTACACCTGCGATTTTGGAAACTTCTGCATTTCGGATGGCATCCCGTTTGTGCTGGTCTTCATCGTAGTGGTAGGGCTCGTTGATTTCCACCACGATGTTTACTTGCGGCAGATACAGGTCGGCCAAGGCGTAGTCGTCATTTTGGACGCGCTTCACATACTGCTGCGAAACGAACTGCACGCGGTCATCATCAAGCCGATGCCAGATGCGCTGGATGACGTACGTCTCAAATCGCTTGTGGCTAATTTTACGAAACAAACGGGCCATATAGTCCAGTTTGAAGTCGATTTTTTCGTCTATCCTCGTATGGCTGTCCATTATAATTGCAGGTCAAAATAAATGAAGACTATCTGGCAAAACTGTCAGATAGTCTTCCATAATTATGTTTAGTTCTTTCCAGCGTCTTTCAACATGGAATTGTCATTCGACAACTTGCTGTCATCGGCACGTGCCACTTGGACATTGATGCCGAAAATGGATTTCATCTTGTACTCAAAATCCATGACTTTCATGTCGTTGGCTGCCTCGAAACTACCCACTTGGGTTGCGTCTCCGTCAATGCGCAGACTGGCAAGGTGTGCCTTCGGGTTTGCTTTTTTGCCGCCGGGTTCGTAAACGCGCAGACTGGCATTGAAAGCGTCTCTAAATTCCTGTTGTAAGGTGTTCACCGTCATGCGGCCATCCACTTGGAACGAAAAACCAGCTAAATATTCCAGTTCGTAGCTGCCACGTTCCGTGCCGCCTTTGGTTTTTTCAAAAGAGGCGACCTCAATGCCGAGGGTTTTGGCATATTCCACAAGAGTCGGGAAATTACTTTCACCCCACATCACTTTGTAGAAGATTACATCCGTTCCGTCTTCCAAGGTGATATACCAATGGATCTTTTTCCATTGCGCTACGTCGGAGATGGAGCGTTCGTTTCCGCTTTCGTTGGCCTCTTTTTCCAACTCTTTGAGGTCGATGAGGATTTTGTCGACACTCTTCGTAGAGGCGAATTTCTCGCGTGGGAAAGTTTTGTTCAAGTCTTCCAATGTTGCATAGGGGTAGATTTTCAAATAGGCGTCCACGATTCCTAACGCGGTCCAACCTTTGGCTTTTCCATAAACTAGTACTTTAGGTTCCATAACAAAATAATGTATAATAATAGCCTACTCTTTTCCAGATTTTCGGCTTACTCTGTTTACACTTATCTTCGGTGTTTCTTTCCTTTGAGAAGGTTGAGGACACCGCACCCGATTTTGCGTTCCAGGCCGCCTTTGGTGGTCGGAATGCGGGTTTTGCGGGCGATTTTGGTTTTGAGGCCGGAGATGCCGAGGGCGCGTTTTAGTGAGAATGAAAGACCACGTACACGGGACATGATGCAATATTTTTTATGTTGAATGGGTGTTTGATTGAATTAAAACACATAAAAGTTGTACGCTGTTGTGCAGCGTACAACTTTGCGATTTAAAACGAAATACTATCTGCCTGCAGCAGCGATGGTGATGTCGTTGTCGGCCAGTGCGCTGTCGTCTTTGGTGGCGACTTGCACGGTGACACCGAACAACTCTTTCATCTTGTTCTCGAAGTTGCCGACCTTGAGGTTTCCGGCGCATTTGAGTTCGCCGCCTTTGACATCGCCCACGCGGATGGAAGCCAGCGTGGCGTCGTCGTCAGCAAATTGTTTGCCTTTGTAAACTCTCAGCGTTGCACCGAAAGCTTCTTTGAACTGTTTTTTCAGACTTTTGACCGTTAAGCGGCCGCTAATGTTAAATTCTGCCATTTTTGTTTTATTTTTAAGTGATTAATTGGGTTGAAAATGATTCTGGTTAATATTCTCCTCTGGCGGCCTGCCCGATGGTGATGTTGTTCGGCACGCACTCTTTGCCGGCCTTGTCCTTGATTTGGACGGTCACACCAAAAGTTTGGTCGAATAGTTTCTCGGCATCACTCACCTTTGTGCTGCCCTTGAGTTTGATTTCTGCATTGGTTTTTTTCACATCCTTGGAGGTGTGTTTGTCTAATTCCGCAAGCGTCATGTCGCCGTCCGCAATCATTGCCCCCTTGTAGAAGACAAGTGTGCAGTCGAAGCTTTTCTTGAATTCCGCCGAGATGGTTTTCAGCTTCTTGTTCGGAGCGACCGTGAACTCCGCGTTGTTGAAACGGTCTTTGATGTTGTTGATAATACCCATTACAATTATTTTTTGATTGTTGTTGATTTGTGAATCAATACTGCAAGGACTTCACTAGCAGGCACGAAAAAAAAACGTGGCCTGTCTTTGTCGTCTAAGAGGCTCTGGCAAAACCCAAGCAGAATAAAAAAGAACGCCGTGAAATCCCTCACTGGTGATTTCACAGCGCAAAAATAATATGTAAACCGATTGGCGGCTTGGTCCTAATTGGTCCGAATTAGGGGGCTTCCAGTCGAAAAGGTCGTCATGGGAGACGCTGCATTTTTCGAGGAGGGGTTTCGGGTGCCATTCTCCTCCACGAACTGATTTTTTCCCGGTTCGTGGAGATTTTGGCGGGGAGTGCTCGCCGTCACTCCCGCTCCTGCCGCACCTCCGTCAACCCGCCTTTGTTGCCGACCACGAAGAGGGTGGGGGCGTTGTTGCCGTGCACGAAGTTGTCGAGGTAGAGCGGCTCCCCGAGGATGAAACAGGAACACGAAAAGGAATCGCCGGGCTTGAGCTTGGAGTTTTCGCTCTCCACCACCATGAAACTTCCTTCTCCGAGATGGCGCAGCAGCACACGGCGGTCGGGCGACCAGGCGATGCGCACAAAACCCTCCTGCGGGATCTCGTCGGGATGCAGGACGCGGCCCAACACCGGGTTCGAGGATTCGCCCGCGCGGTCGTGGTTGGCCAGGAAATCGTCCCA
>JAFXPL010000082.1 GCA_017527945.1 Bacteroidales bacterium
AGCGGTTTGCGAATGCGTTTCAGTCCCGTTTCTAACAGGGCCTTGACGGACTGTGCGGTGGAGTCGGCTTCGGCCGCCAGTTGCCGGTCCGCGTGGAAAAGGTCCTCGTCGTCGCAGAGCGTCTGCAGCTCCTTTTGGACCTTCATGAGCCGTTTGAAGTTCTTCTCCGAGGGCTCCCGTTCGAACTTGCGCACGGCGAGGGCGGCATCGCCCAGCAGGTCGTCGGCTTTCTCCTTGATTATCTCCTCCGGGCTTTTCTGGGGTTGTTCGCTCATCAGGCCGTTTTTAGTGGCTTCTTGGGAGGACTGGCTTTTGCTCCCACAGGCGGAAATGCCCAGCGACAGGGTCAGGAGGGCGATTACCGAGAGTGTCAGTTGTCTTAAGGTGCTCATTTTTTATATCTTTTTGTTTTACAATATTTTATGACTAATTCAAACGTGGTTTACCGTTGCCAATGTGTGCAATATCGTTTCCAACGCCAACACCACCGTCTCGGTGCCCATTGAGGGCTGTTTGTTTTTCTCCACCACTTGGCAGGGCAGGTACGGGATGTGGATGAAACCCGCCCGCATATCCGGGTACTTGTGGCGAACCAAATGCAGGGCGGTGTAGAAGACGGTGTTGCATACATATGCGCCCGCGGAGTTGGAGACCACCGCCGGAATGCCTTCCGTGTGCAAGGCTTCCACGAGACGCTTCACGGGCAAGTTGCTGAAGTAGGCGTCGGGTGCTTCCGCACGCACAGGCATCTCCTCAGGTTGGTAACCGTCGTTGTCGGGCTTCTTGCTGTCGGCCATGTTGATGGCGACGCGCTCGATGTTGACCTCGGACCGTCCGCTTCCCTGTCCCACGCACAGCACCACGTCGGGACGGAACTCGTCAACGGCCTGCTCCAGCATCACTGCGGCCCCTTTGAAAGTGACCGGGAGGCGCACTTTCACCACCTCCACGCCCTCCACCATATCTGGAAAGGCTTTCACGGCCTCCCAGGAGGGGTTGACGGACTCTTGTCCAAAAGGCTCGAAACCGGTGAGTAGTAATTTCATAACTATAAGACGTTTAGGATATGGTGTACAAAACGGTATGCGTTCAATAAATCTTTCACGACGGTGTATTCTTCGGGTTTATGGGCATTTTGATAGCCGCAGCTGAGGTTGCAGCAGGGAATCTTCAAGCCACGCTGTTTCAGGGCCACCACGTCGGTCTTGCCCCCGTGGACGGGCTCATAGCCATATAGCTTGCGGATTTCAGCGGGTATGAAATCATCCTCACACAAGCGCACATCCGCTTTCTCCGAGTAGGTGACAATGTCGCTGTTGCCTTTCCGGTCGCATTGCAGAATGTAGCGGACATCGTCGAACCAGGCAAGGTCGCAGGCCCGGGAGCCGCGGCAGCCGCTCAACTCCCCGTCCTTTTCCTCCTGCACAAAGAAGGCTACCTTAAGGGTCTCCACTTCGTGAAGGAGCCGCAAAGCAATCCAGACACCATTTTTGTCATCGGCGCCGATGCCGACACGTTCCTCCTTTTCGTCGGTGGCGAAAATCATTCCGTCGGTTTCTTGCAGGTGACGCACACCAGGTTGGTGAACTTCATCAAGATGGGCTGCCACACAAGGATAATTGTAAGCCTGGCCCTTGGTGATGAACACGTTGCCGAAGGCATCCTCCACAACGGTCAGTGGCAAACCTTCCAGTTGGTCCAGCACCAAGCGCTTGATTTCGGCTTCCTGGCCCGATTTGCTATTGATCTGATATAGTTGCTTGAGAAGTCTCATTCTTTATAGGTTATCCGATTCTTTCGTTTTTTCTTCATCGATCCCGTATAGTTCTCGCCAGTAGGCATTCTCTATAGAGCGGGTCTTGTATTCCTCTTTGTGCAGTCCCTTCTCTTGCTTTGTTTCAAGATTGCGGTTAAGTGTGTCCGCGAAATTACAAATGGCGGTATGTACTGTTTTGTCGAATACCATCAGCTTGTACGATACTGTGATCAGTAGCACATTGGCATTTGTCCTTGATTGAATATACCGTGTGACGTTGTCTTTATTTAGTTTGGGTTGTACTTGGTGAGCATCGGTTTTAAGCCCCTTATCTTCCATTGTTTTGCTGAAATCGTCGTACAATTGTTTCAGCAGCGTACGGTCGCGGGTGATGCATTCGGGAAAATCGAACCCCGTTTCCCCTTTTTCTCCACCGAATTCGAAATGAAAATCGGTGATGTTTTTGACAATTTGTTCGCCGGCGACGACCACGATCCAATCGTTCTCATTTCGGTCGCGGGTGATGTCATCTATAAATTGACGAAAACAGGGATTTTCGATCGTATCCTCCGCAACGGTGTAGAAATTACAACGCACATCTTCGTTGCTGTTTTGGCGGGAGAAAAACTCGTTGGACACGTAGTTGAAACCGCCCAACTGGGCAATGTGCCAATCGAAGAAACTGAGCCCGTTGTCACCTATTCCGATAGGGTTGACAATGGTGACACTGGAGCCGCGTTCCACGTGGCTGCCGTAGGATGTGTTCAAGTAGAACTGGTTAACTACCAGCATATCGTTTTTGGGGCCTTCGTTGACGGCGGTTGCCAGATTCTTTACACGAAGGTTTTTGGCGAGGGTGACAGCCTTCAGAATTTCTTCTTCGGAGAGTCCAAGCTCAAGTTTGATGTCGCCGAAACTGAGATTTTTGGCTGGCCAAAAAAGGCCCTCTCTTTTAAAGCCTTTGATAAGCATAAACTCGTTGATATTTTTGGCGTTTTCCTTAAGTTCCTCCTCCTTTTGTTCGGCTTCCATCACTTCGGTAAAGCCAGAGCCAATGAGACCGGCGGGCACGGCGAAGATGGCGATGCCGAGGATGCCCACGCAGGCGGCGATGACCTGCCCGGCGATGGTCACCGGCGGGGTGTCGGCAAAGCCGCCTGGGTCACCGATGTACTGCAGGAAGGCCCACAGCACCGAGTCCCAGCCGTTCACATACACATCGGGTTGGGCGTTGTGTTCCACGAAGTAGAGGATGAGCGACAGGATAATGGTAACGATGCCGAGGAACTGCAACGACACCCACAGCTCGCTTTTCTTGGATTTGATTGCGCTGGAGAGGAGTCTGAAAGAGTGCATGTAGCGGAACACACGCAGCAATCGTGCGATTCTCAGCACTTTCAAAGCTGTGTAAGGTATTGGGAAGAAGAAGCTGACGTAAAAAGGATAGGTGGAGAGGATGTCGATCAGTCCGTAGAAGCTGAAACAATAGCGCACGCGCCCCCAGAATCCCTTGTATTTTGGATCCAGCATGTCGGCGTTCCAGATGCGGAGCGTCACCTCGATGGTGAAGACTATGGTGGTGAAGATGTCGATGAACTTCAGTAGTCCACCGAACTGTTGTTCCGCGCCGGGAAATGTGGAGGCGAACACCTCCAACGTGCTGATGATGATCAGTCCGATAATGGCGTAATCAACGTAGTTGTGCCACTGTTTGGTGTGCAGATTGTCGTCGAAGACGCGGTTGAGTTCCTTTTTGAATTGGTAAATTCTGTCGTTCATTATTGCGGTTTACGATTTACGATTTGTCCCCTCGTAAAGGCACCACACTGCGCTTACGCTTGTGTGGGGTTACTGGGATTTTGCCCCTTCGGGGCTGCTTAAGGCCTTCCTTCTAAATTCTTAATTAATTAATCAGCCACGCCACGCCGAGGCCGATGCCGTTGAAATTACGGGGGTCTTGGCAGTTAAACATCCCGTAGAGGTCGAGTTGCACGCGGGGATGCACGAGGCAGGTGAAGCCGAAGTCGAGGTTGCATTCCGCCTCGGTGTTCCGCTTGCCGTAGCGTGTGAGGTAGTTGTAGCTCTCCACGAAGGCTCCGAAGCGTTCGCCGATGTTGAAGCCGAGGCTGAGGGCCAGGAAGGTGGAGGGAATGTGTGACACGCCCGACCATTCCGCGCCCACATTGTAGCCGATGTTGAACCAGTCGGTGACGTCGTTTTGGAAGAGCAGGTAGAGCGACGGGGCCGTGTGGGGTTGCACAAAGCCATCGGGCACGCGGGTGAGCGGGATGGCGAGGTTGGCCATCAGGGAGATCTTGGGCACCCATTTGTAGCCCTCGAAGATTTTGACCTTGGTGCCGATGACGAGCGGCTGCACGTCATAGGACCAGTGGCGGAGTCCTTGATGGTTGAAGCGATAGTACGAGCCGTCGTACTCCAGTCGCAGTTCAGCGAACTTGGTGACGCCGAAGCGCAGCATTGTGGTGGGCAGCAGGAAGGCTGGATCACCGTCCCAGGTGCTCTCAAAGCCGGTTTCCCACACCACTTTCAGGAAAGGGGTGACGTCGGGTCCCGTGGCCATCCCGGGCCGGTCGGCGGAGAGTGTGGGGGAGTCGGATTGGGCGTTGGCGGTAACAAGGCACGCCAGGAGGAGGAAAAGGGGGAATAGTTTCTTCATCATATTATTTCTCACGTTTCAACGCTTCCTTGGCGCTTTCGATGTTGCGCTTGATGGACTCGATGTTGCGGTCGTGGGAGGCGGCCTTGTCTATTTTAGATTTGCGGTACGAAGCCTTGGATGACGGGGTTGATGCACCCTTTATCAGTCGTGCATAGTTTTCGTTG
>JAFXPL010000083.1 GCA_017527945.1 Bacteroidales bacterium
ACGTCTCCTACACGGCCTTCCAGAAGGCCAAGAAGGACGGCCAGATCAAGGGCGTGATGGACGAGTTCACCCCCGAGCAGCGCTTCTTCCTGGCATACGCTGCGGTCTGGGCCGCCAACATCCGCGAGGCGGAGATCCTGCGCCGCACCAAGAGCGACCCGCACGCCCTCGGCCGCTGGCGCGTGAACGCCACCCTGCGCCACATCGACCCCTTCTACGAGGCCTTCAACATCCAACCCGGCGACCCCATGTGGATGGCTCCTGAAAAACGCTCCCACATTTGGTAAGCATTATTATTGGTTAGTGTTAATATGAACTGTCAACAAGATACTATACAGAACAACAATCCCAAAAGGGCTGAAAGCCCGACCTATGTCAACCCAGGGTGAGCACAGCGAGCCCTGGGATCATCAAAAAGAAATATATGACAAACAACAAGAAACTCGCCGTCATCGCATTCGGCGGCAACGCATTACTGAAAAGCAAACAGAAAGGCACCTATCAGGAGCAAATCGACAACGTCACGGAGACCTGCCGCAACCTGATTCCCCTGATCGAGAACGGATACGACATCGTCATCGGCCACGGCAACGGCCCGCAGGTGGGCAATGTTATGCTGCAGCACAAGGCCGGCAAGGAGACCTTCCAAGTGGAGGACATGCCCTTGAACTTCTGCGTGGCGGAGACCCAGGGCTCCATCGGTGCCCTCATCGAGGAGGGCCTGCGCCATATTTTCGCCGAGAAAGGCTGGGACAAAGACACCGTGACGCTGCTCACGCACGTGCAGGTGGACGCCAACGACCCGCTCTTCCAGAACCCGACCAAGCCCGTGGGACCGTACGTCACCAAGGAAGAGGCTGAGCAGTACCATGAGGAGACCGGCGACATCTACCGCGAGGATCCCAAGGGCAACGGTTGGCGCAAAGTGGTGGCCTCCCCGAAGCCCATCCGCATCCAGAATGTCAAGCTGGTGAAGCAGTTGGCCGAGCAGGGCATCATCGTGGTGACCGTCGGAGGCGGCGGCATCCCCGTGGCCATGAAGGACGGCTACCTGAAGGGCGTGGAAGCGGTCATCGACAAGGACTTGGCCTCCGCACTCACCGCCGTGCAGATCGGCGCCGACGAGTTCTACATCCTCACCGACGTGCCGAAAGTCTATATCAACTTCCGCAAGCCCAACGAGAAGGCCTTGGACACCATCACGGTCTCCGAAGCCAAGAGATACCTCGAAGAGAAGCACTTCACCGAAGGGTCCATGGCCCCGAAGGTGCGCGCCGCCATCTACTACGTGGAGCAGAGCGGCAAGACCTGCATCATCACCGAAGCCGGCAAGTTGCAGGACCCGAACTGCGGAACAAGGATTATCGCAGGATAATCCAATTGCAAAAGGACATCACCTATGAGCAACCAAAACGAACACCAGCCCCGCCGTATCGCCGTGCTCGGCTCGACGGGGTCTATGGGCACGCAGGCATTGGAGGTCATCGCCCTCCATCCCGACATGCTGCAATTGGAAGTCATTGCCGCCAACTCCAGCGCGGACCTGCTGATCGAGCAGGCGAAGAAATACCAGCCCAACATCGTGGTGGTGGTGCAGGAGGAGGCCTACCGAAAGGTGAAAGAGGCGCTTGCCGACGAGGACGTGAAGGTCTTCTGCGGCGAGGAGTCGCTGTGCGACGTGTGCGAGATGGACTGCGTGGATATGGTGCTGTCGTGCATCGTGGGTATCGCGGGGCTCAAGCCGGCGTTCCGGACCGTGAGCTGCGGCACCCCGTTGGCCATCGCCAACAAGGAGACCCTCGTGGTGGCCGGCGAACTCATCATGCGCACCGCGCGTGAGCACAATGCACCCGTATTGCCCGTAGATTCGGAGCATTCGGCCATTTTCCAGTGCCTTGCGGGCGAACACTACAACCCCGTGGAGAAGCTGATTATCACCGCTTCCGGCGGCGCGTTCCGCGGTTTTTCCAAGGAACAATTGGAGAAAGTCACCCTCAAGGACGCCCTCAAGCACCCCAACTGGAGCATGGGCCCGAAGGTGACCATCGACAGTGCAAGCCTGATGAACAAAGGACTGGAAGTCATCGAAGCCAAATGGCTCTTCAACATGCCGTTGGAGAAAATCGATGTGGTGGTGCACCCGCAATCGGTCATCCACTCCATGGTGCAGTTCGAGGACGGCTCGGTGAAGGCGCAGCTCGGCGTCCCCGACATGCGGCTGCCCATCCAATACGCCCTCTCCTACCCGCTCAGACTGCCGCTGCCCTACGAGCGGCTCGACTTCACCAAATACAGCCAGTTGACATTCGAACAACCTGATCGTGAAGTGTTTACATGCTTGGACATGGCCTACAAAGCCTCGGCAGCCGGTGGTGGCATGCCCTGCGTGATGAACGCCGCCAACGAGGTGGCCGTCAAGATGTTCATGCAGGAAAAAATCAAGTTCACAGACATCCCGCGCATTATCGAGCACGCCTTAGCCACGGCCCCCAACGTCAAGCCGAAGAGCATCGAGGAGTATATCGCGCTGGATGCGGAGACGCGGCGAAAGACAGAGGGCTAACCCCTAACCATTCTATTTCAGATGTATCAGTGCCGCTGCGCCCAACACAGCCGCATCATTTGCCTGTAATTCAGACAATTGGATGGAGATTTTGTTTTGGTAAATATAGAGCAGGTTCTCGGCGAAATAGCGGCGCAACGGCTTCAGCAGGGCTTCGCCGGCGCGGGTAGGACCGCCCATGAGGAAGAAGGCCTCCGGGGAGCAGAACGACGCGGCGTTGGCCATGCCGATGGCGAGCCAGTAGGCCGTCACCTCGTAGGTTTTGAGCGCCAGCGGGTCGCCCGCCACAGCCATCTCGCCCACATCCTTGCACGTGAGGTCGCTGCCCTTGAAGTTGTCCGTCCACTCCTTTTTCGCAGCCAACTCCTTATAAGTCTGTACGATACCGCGTGCCGAGGCATACATTTCCAAACATCCTTTCCGCCCGCAACTGCAGAGCCTGTCGCTGAGCGGATTGACAATGGCGTGGCCGAGCTCGCCAGCCATGCAGCCGTGACCGTGGATAAGGCGGCCATCGACGAAGATGCCGCTGCCCACGCCGGTACCGAGGGTGATGGTCACAAAGTGCTGGAGCAACTTCGCGCCGCCGTAAATATGCTCGCCGAGGGCGGCTGCGTCCGCGTCGTTGGAGAGCGTGACCGGCAGACCGAGGAGGTCCTGAAGCATGTGGCAGATCGGAATCTCCTCCTTCATGCGCAGGTTGGCAGTCGCCGCCCCGATGCAGCCGGTGTCGAAATGGGCGTTGGGGGCACCGATGCCAATACCGGCGACCTCCGCGAGGCCGTTCTCCCGCAGCAGCGCAGTGACGGCCTCCGCCATATCCAAGATATAGGGATGGTGGTCTTCATACTCGGCTGTCTTCAAAATCTTATGTTGCAGCACCTTGCCATCGGGGTTCACAAGCCCGATGTCCGTGTTGGTGCCGCCGATGTCAATGCCAATGGCGAGATTGTTCATAATGGGTGGTTCTTTATAAGGGAACGGTGATAAACAGGGTGCAAAGGTACATAAATTACGAATATACACAAACAGATAAAATCACCGATGTAGAGACGTTTCATGAAACGTCTCTGCAATTTCAGTTATGCTGTTATCGCCCGATGCAACTTTTCAATATATTTGCCCACAGACTGCAAATCCTTCCCCCAGACCTCCACGGCATCGTAATCATTGAACGGGCTGTCATTAATAAGAGTTCCAACCTCAATGTCGCCATTTTCACAAACGTAGTTGATGATGGTCTTCAGATATTCCTCCTGTTCGGAGTTGAGGTCGTTCTCGTCAATGAACCGCGAGAACATCCTCAACGCCACGGCGCGGTCAACGCCGATGATGGAACGGATGAAGGCGGCCACGTAATCGCCACACAACATATTCTGAGTGCAATGACGATACTCGTCTTTCGTCCCCAATTCCTCCCATAGGATGCGCTCCAGTTCTTTAATGTCAGCAACGGTCAGCGGCTCGATATTCAGGATTTTCTGCAACACGGGCAGGTTGCGGTTCGCGGCAAGATACTCCAACACCCTCTGCCGATAAGTGGTGTATGTGGCCAACTCCTCGGCAACACCGTCAACGGTGATGGTGTCTTCAATGTCCACCTCGAAGGATTTGCGCTTTTCGCCGAATATGAACTTCACCAAGTCCCTGAGCTCTATCCTGACCTTCTCTAAACCCTCCAAGGTGATGTTCTCCCAAAACACCTCCGACAGCACCATGTTGATGGTCTCCATCTTGGCTTGAATCTGGGGAATCACGGATTTCTCGGACAATGCCTGCGCAATGGTGACGATGTTCTTGATGCTGCGTGTTCCCGACACCGAATCACTGACTTGGGAAAGCTCCACAGTCAACACCAGCAAGTCAAACCGTTTTGCCGCCTCATCGGTTTGGTTCTTCGCCAAAAGCGGGGAAATGTCCTGTTTCAGAACCTCAACGTCCACCATTGACAGATATATCCAATTCTCAGGTTCCTTCATTCTTGTGACGCTCTCCCAATGCTCCCTGACGGAAATGTGCCGGTCGCTGAGCTGCTGTACCTGCTCCAACATCAGCTGCTTTATGTCGTCGTGCAACTGTTTGTCGAACGGGACGGACTGATACTGTGACTGTTGCAACTCAAAGGCCAGATCTGCCCGCACACAAAACAACCGCTCAGTCAAGGACTGGGTAGGAGTCGCCTCTGCCCCATCGGGATTCTTCCCGAAATACTCAAAGTTCCGACACCAGTCGAAGATGTAGAACCGTTCTTTGTCCTTGCCCGCTCCAAAAATGTTCTCGCTCAGTCTGGTTCCGCGTCCCACCATCTGCCAGAATTTGATTTTGGACTTGACAATCTTGAAGAAGACGAGATTCAGCACATCGGGGATGTCGATTCCCGTGTCAAGCATATCCACCGAAACGGCAATCTGTGGGTTGGCATCCCGTATCTCCATCTTGTCGATGAGGTCTTGGGCGTAGTTGACGTAGTTGTCAATAAGCACACAGAAGTCGGGACCGTATTCGGGATAGAGAAGGTTAAAACGCTGCACTATCAGTTCGGCGTGCTGGTGGTTGTAGGCGAAGATGATGGTCTTCCCAATGCGCTCACCGCCCTGAACCGACAAGCCGTTCTTCATCAGATCTTGCAGCACCTTGTCGATGGTGTCGGTGTTGAAGATGTAGGTGAATATCTCCTTGCTGTCGATGTCCCTGCCCTTCTTGAGGTCATCTGTCAGGGCGTTCACGACCTGTTCGTAAGCCCATATCTTCTCCAGCTGCTCCTTCTCCTCCTTGGTCAGATTATCGTACTTGATACCTTCCTTGAGTATCAGTGTGCCCTTCTTGAAGGCGGTATAGGGAACGAGATAGCCGTCATTGACGGCATCTCGCAGGTTGTATTCGTAATTCGGGTAGCCGTCCTCCAGTTCAAGAAGCTCGTAGGTGCTCTTGTCCACATCCTCCCTCGGTGTCGCGGTCAATCCCAACAGCATACTGTCGAAGTAGTTGAATATCGCGCCGAATTTCCCGAACACGGAGCGGTGCGCCTCGTCGATGACAATCAGGTCGAACCGTCCCACGGAGAACTCCTTGGTATCGGTGTCGATGTAGTTTATCATCGTCTGATAGGTCGAGAACATAATGCGGGCGTTCAGGTCCTTGTCCTTGTTGTCGGTCTCGCTCAGCACACAGGTGGTGGTGCTGGGCAACAGCTTCACGAAGTTCTTGTGAGCCTGACGCACCAACGAGGTTCGGTCGGCCAAGAAGAGAACATTCTTCACCCAATCGTTCCGCATCAGGACATCCACCAACGAGATGGCCACTCTGGTCTTTCCCGTGCCAGTGGCCATGACCAGCAATGCCCTTCGGTACATCTTGTTCAGATGCTCGCAGACCGCCTTGATAGCGGTTTTCTGGTAGTCACGGTCGGTGATGTTGTCCTTGGTCTTGAAGTCCGTAATGGGGCCGCGTTTCCTGCGCTCGATGAGCAACTGCAAGTCCTTCTCGGTGTGGAAGGCATACAGTCTGCGCGAAGGATAGCCCAATCCGTCTATCACGTAGGTCTCGAATCCGTTGGTGTAGTATATGACAGGTCTGACCTTGTACTGGCTCTCCAGACAGTCGGCATAGAGCTCCGCTTGGTGTTTGCCCTCCGTCGGGCTTTTGCTCGTGCGTTTGGCCTCGACGACAGCCAGCGGCTTCCCATTCTGGCCGAACAGCACATAATCCACATAGCCGATGCCCTTCTCGTTGGGCATACCGTTCACCTCGACTTCGACACAGGCGGCAGACGGAAGGATTTTGCCCTCCTCGGAAAGCACTTTCCATCCAGCTTCTTTGAGCATCAGGTCTATGAAGAGCTTTCGGGTTTCGGCCTCGCTGATGTCGGCGGTGTACTCCATCTTCGTGGCGGAATCCGCTGTGGATTTGTCCACGCTGTTGACAAATTCCTCGGACGGTTCGGGATTGTCGGTCGGCACCACATGGATGTCAGGCTTGTTTGGGATGAGGTCACGGTTGAATGGAGGGAAACTCTCCACCACTTGCAACTTGACCAACGCGGCTCCGACGAAGTTGTAGATGTTCAGCAAGGCGAAGAAGGATTCTTTTCTCAACACGTTTCCCGAATGCGCCGCTATGTTGCCGACTTTGCGGATGTAGTGGACGGCCATCATCAGTTTGGCATCGTTCACAAACTCCTTGAAGGTCTCGTCCTCCACCAACTCAAACAGGGACGTGCGCTCGCCGATCGTAACGCCTTTGATGGAGTATATGGCCCTTACCATCCACTCCAACGCCTTTCGGCTGTTGACTGCCGACTGGTCAGGGTCGCTGACCTGCGTTATCTCTGCCACATTGCAGAAACGGTACAGGTCATTCAACGAGTGGAGGTCCTTTATGTAGTCAAAGTTACGCATAATCTCACTTGAAATGTGCTTTCACAAACTCATACCAGCTGCCGAAAGTAGCAATATGTTCCGTCTCCTCATAACGTTTGATCAATTGTTGAAGATACGTCGATTGCTGAACATCCTCCGTGTTGTTCTTTGAATAGGCCATATTCCGTTCCTCCAACATTCTTTTTAAATACCGAACATGAAATCGCGCCGTTGTGGCAAACCTGTTCTCATCCATATTGCTCATCTCTTCCGGATTGTCTTTCCCCACGTTGTAATGGCGAATAAAATCCAAATACTCAGGATTTTGCGGATTCTCTTTGAATACGCTTTGATTGCCCAAGAACCAAGTTTCCATGCACACTTTTTGCTCAAAAACAACCAGTTCGGCATTTTGCAAAGACACATCGTTTGATTGCAATTCGGCATTGATCCTATCTAGATGATATTGCCGCGTCTCCTCTTCTGTATCGAGACAAACCAACAGGTAATCATACCCTGGTCCATCTTGTGCGTTAATCGCATTGATGTCCAGAACGGCATTCTTCACGTGTGTATAGATAGAGGGAATTCCTCCTGCGCTGAAAATGTAGTAGTTGTTCTCACGCACATCCCAAGCACTATGAATACGAGTATAGGTCGGAGCCAGCACAGAAAGCCATGCCGGATAAACAGACATTTCGGTCTTGTCACCTTCAACAACGATGTAAAAGTTCATTTTGTTTCGTGATTATGTTTCTTGATCATCTATTTTGTCCTGTCCTGTATTCCGGGGTTTGCAGCAGCTGCATAAACGCCTCGTGTTTGGAATGTTCGCCGATATGGAGTTCTTCGGCGGTATGCACATGCACGTCGCTTCCGTTGCGTGTAAGAATTTTCCAATCCTTGACGGGGATGGCGTTGATGATATAGGGGTGGTGGCTGGTCATCACCACTTGGATGTCCGCCTCCGGCTCCATAATCAGGTCGGCCAGCTCGTTGATGCAGTTCACTCCCAGACCGTTCTCAAACTCGTCAATCATAATCACATCGCCATCGTTGGCTAACACTAACGTGGTGATTTGCGACAGGGTGCGCATCATACCAGAAGAAATAGCATTTTGTGGTATCCAAGCATTTACATTTTTCTCTCTAATAATTAGAACAGGAGACAGAAGATTACTAAAAGATTTAACCGATATAAAATCAATTTTTTCAACATTTGGGAAAATGTTTTGAAATTTACCACAAATGATGTCAAACTCTTCCAATTTGTTTTCCCGAAGCAAGAATAACTTTTCTAATGGATCTATCTGACCTAACGCCTTAATCTGTTTGATACTACGTGCAGTTTGTTTATCCTTATCCACTATTGGTGAGAAACTCAAAGATTCATTACTCCTATTCCAATAATCACATTGCAGAAAACCGTTATATATAGGCTTTATGGATGCTTCTTCTTTTAACAACTCCACTGCACTTTTGGTGTTGTCTAATTTTACGATCTCTTTACCCTGATATTTGAAAGAATCCTTCGAACGTAAAACGATTATATCCTCGTTATCAGAAATCTTTTCCCAAACAAGGGTAAATTTATCTTCCTTAAATTCGAAAAGATTATAATCTTCCTTCGTCTCAAATTCTCCTTCCCAAATATAATTACGTCCATTTTGCTCAAACTCAACTTTCCATTTGATTCCATTATAAGAAGAACCTTTGGCAATAAGACAAAACACATTAATGAAGTTCAGAATACGGGTTTTGCCCACGCCAGAAGCACCTACTAAAAGGGTAAGCATAGGGTTGAACTGGATGTTTTCCACATTCCATCCCGATATTTTGTCCGTTGCGCTTATTGATTTGAATTTCATATAGCCTAATAAATTACAGGTTGCAAAGATACAGTTTATTTGATTATATCTCCATTATCCCCTTCATTTTTCCATAAAGCATAGAATTGGTATGTCATAATCATCAATCAGCGGCTAATCTGTATTCAAAACAGGATGGGTCGATAGCGAAAGCCTCTTTCAAGTCTTTAAACATCTGTTGGTTCATAGAAGGCAGGAATGAAACATAGTTGTTCACGGCTGCTTGGATTGCACTGATACTGTCTTTGTTTTTGACCCAGTTTTGAGGTATGAACGCTTTCTCTTTGAGTTTTGCTGTCTCTTCGCCTTGAGCATAGGCGTTGTTCATGCAATTTGCCACAATATTAATTATTGTGTCCACCATATTGTGATTTTGGGCGACAACAAGGCATTGATAGGGTGAAGGTACGGTGTCCCTGCCATTCAATTTGGCAACAATGGATGAAATAGTGAACAAGAAATGATATGGTGCGTATGCTTTCATAGTCAGGATGGTCTGATGAATGCTTAATGGATTATCCTCAGTCCAAACGCTCATAATCTTATTGTACCAATAATTCAGCGCGTAAATATCTTCGGGCTTATATTCCTTCTTGAACAGCGTATCAAAATACTTGTCAAAGATTTTGGTTTCACCATACGAAAGGTTGGGGCGTTGCGAATACCAAGCGATAAGGAACTTGCCCAAATACGATAGTTCAACAAAAAACTCTTTGTTTTTGTCAGCTGGTAGTTGGTCGCCTCGTTTAGCGGCAAAATAGCCATTCGGATATTTTTGTTCGTATGCCTTTTTGAGCCTCATCACGCGCTTGTCATTGCTTCTTAAATCTCTCGTTTTGACTGCGCTTTGCGTGTTGGTGTTGATGCTGATATTATCGGCTCGGTCTTTTTGCGGAATCTCGTAGAATCTGAAAAGGACATAAGCATCATCACGTTTTTTGACCACTTCGCTACACGAAAGAATCGTGTTTAGTGATTGGCAACCATTGACCACACTAACACCATGAACAATCAGTTTGCCATCTTCCAACTCCATTTTGTTGCAGATAGCCGTGATACCATTGTGGAAGAAAAAGAAATCTCCGCATTTGTCGCCTGTGATGGTTTTACGGATTTTCTTGTTTACGGCATTGCTGATTCCAAGGCTTTGACGGACATTTTTCTGGAACAATGTCCCGTTACTGATGCCAGGAAACTTGATGCACTCTTTCAGAGGCATAGCGGTTAAACACACATTGGTAGTACCGATACTGGTAAACAGATATTTTCCATCTTCAAGATTGATGGTGTGGTTAAGGCTTGGATTGTCCTTTTCCATCGTCTGTGTGTACTTATCATCAAGGCCGTTCCTGTCAACAACCACCAATTCAGCATCGTATGAAGAAACATCCTCGTTTGACAATGTGGATTGGAACGCCACGATATCTCTTTGTGCATCTTCCGTAAATTCTGATGTCGTAATCAGCTCAAAGCATACATTGTAATCATCTTCGTTGATAGCTTTGGAAATCTCATTGAGTTTGATTTTTAGTCTGTCGTTAGCGCCATTTTGAAGCGCTGCCAAATCTTTCAATTGTGTCCACGATGAAATCACCTCCCTGACAGGTTCAGCATTGATGCTACCACCAAGGTAATACTTGCCTTGAACAATGAATACTTTTTGTTCGTCATCGTCAATATACACGGCATCAATCTGTTTGTCATTGGCTCCATCGGTGATGGAATCTTTAGCTTGCAGTGGGTCAAGCAAATGTATGTTTCTCATGTACCAAGCCACAAACCGTTGCCCATCATTGGGATAGTTCTGCTGGTAGTAGTTTTGCTTTATTTCGTTCTTAATTTTCTCTATGATGTCCATAATTAGTGTTATTTATTCTCAGTTTATTCTCCGAAATAATACTCCATCCGGCTGTCGAACAGGGTCTGCGCCTCACGAATGGATTGGTTGATTAACTCTTTCTGCCGCTCGATGGATTCCACCTTTTGGGCGAAGGATTGCTGGAGGGGAAAAGGGGGAACGGGGACTCTAAATTCTCTAAAAACACTCATAGTCACTCTTGGCATTTTAGCTCCTGCCACTTTTCCACTTATATAATCCACAAATAGTTTACTTCGTAGCATATAGGCAATGTATTGCCTGTCTAATAATGAAGCATTAGGTTGTAAAGGTACAAGTTCTGATGTCGCATATCCAATTTGCGTTGGTACAACAACCTTATTGAGGTAAGGACGGAGTTTTGAATATAAGACATTGGTCTTGTCAAAGGAGACTACAGAATTGCCTATTTCTTCATAATCATAGTAATCTATCGAAAGAATTCTACCTGTTTGTGCCTCAACCTTATCTAAATTTAGAAGCCAATACTTGTTGGCTATTTGTGGATGCTTCCCCTAATATTCAACTGCTGGAGCGACATCTCCCATCTTCTTCACCTCCCACCCCTTCTCATTCTCCACGGGGTCGCCGAACATATCATAGAAGATGGCCTGTGCGAGGTTGTCCAGCTCCTTCACTTGGGCTTTCTTCTTGTCGATGATGGATTGGAGGAGGTCGAGTTCGGAAACGATGCGGGATTGGGTGGCGAGAGGGGGAATGGGGATTATGTATTTTGCAATAACCTTACGGTCCCCCCGTGGCATTTTTGCACCTTTAGTGTTGGAATTGTCATAATCAAAAAAATAATCTGTTGATAGTACTTTGTACAAATACTTTGCATCCAGTAAACAAGCATATTCTTTGTTGATTCTAACAATAACCACATCGCCACTAGCTCCACCATTATTATCGGCCTTCCATATCTTTTTCAAATATGGGCGAATATTGCCAATTAAGATATCATCTTTTTGATATTCTATTGCAGTATCAATATTAGGAAGAGATTCAGAAAACGACACTCCTCCTTTGTTTTTTATCAAATTCTCTACGCCTACAAAAGAAAACGATTTCAAATCTTTTGTGGCTATTCTTTTGCTTGGATAATAAGCAACCTCACCAAGTTTCTTATATGTCCAGTTCTCTTTCCTCATTGTTTGAAAATTTTTGCTTCGCCGTTGAAAGAGCAAATTTCGGCGGCGAGATTGTTAAGGTTGTGGAAGCGGCTGTAGTCGCTGTCGGACGGGACACCGTTCACGGCCTCCATCGAGTCGAGTTCCCACGGGGCGAGGATAAGCAAACTTCCGTTGGCGCAGGCGTCGAAACGCTGCCGCTCGGGTTTCCAATAGGGGCCGATAGAATCCTTCTGTATGTGGATGAGCGGGTAGCCTTTTTCCAGACATTCGTTTTTCATCAACAGTTCGCCGCGTGAGATGCCGGGTGTCACCATCACCGTGGCACCGCCGAGGATGGCTTTCTCCCATTGCTCGCGCTGCCGGGTGTAGTCGGCGGTCTCCTCGTAGGGTTGTCCGCTGGCCGGGTGCTTGCGGTGGCACTGCACCTGCACTTTGTTTGCCCAGCGTAACAGGAAAAGGTTGCCGAAAGCGCCGTAGCTGTGGCCACCTATCCGCACATGCAGGCAGCGTTGCATCACATCAGGCAAGGCGCGCCGTAAAATGGCCCGGCGCGGGTTGTCGTGTACGTAGGCTATCATCGCCTCGCGATGGCGGCTGTCGAGGCACACGGTGTCATCGTAGTTGTCATCGAAAAGCGGACGTTGCTGGCGGGGCACCAGGGCGTAGTATTGCAGGCGCTGCTTTTTGGAAAGGTGGCGGATCAACTCGCCATCACTCCGGTAGATTGCGGCCTTTTCGCGCAGCCAGGCGGGGAGGTTTGCGTTGCCGCGATCGACCGAATTCGGTCGATCGATGGATGCGGGCACCCCATTCATCTGCCACCATCGTTGGGTGCAGGCTGTTTTCATCCCTTGCATGATATCTCCCAAGCTCCACTCCATCGGTTCCAGCACTTCTATCACCCCGTGGAAATGGTCGGGCATGCACACACAGGCATGGACCGCCACGCGGTTGCCGTGTTCCGCCTGCCTCTCAGGTATCTGCTTCCACGCTTGTTGCACCGCTTCGCCCAAGGGCGACAACTGCATTTCAGGATGAGCGGCATCATTGCCCAATCGGCCAAACAAAGCCTCCCTCCCTCTCACCACCAACGTGATAAGATAGGTGCCAATGCCATAGTAGTCGTGACCTGGGTTGCGCGGACGGTAGGAGGTTGTTTTCATAATTAGTTTTTCATTCATCATACTTTGTTTTTTGAATGCGCAAACATACAAAAAATGCGGACATGCGAATGGTAACTTTCTTCAAAAATATTTTTCTCTAAACTCCTTAATAGCTTCGTTAATCTCTCCATGCAACACCTCAATCCTCCCCAGCACCACTTCCGGCTTCTCATACTCCACCTTCACCCGTTCCACCTCCTTGTATTTGTTGATGCTGAGGTCGTAGTCGTTTTCACGAATCTCTTCCACGGGAACCAAGAAGGATTGCTCTTTCCGCGTGCGGTCCGCCTCCGCTTCAAGGTTCCTGAAACGGGCAATCACATCGGGAATGTCGTTCTCCTTCACCGCATCCCGTTTCTGGTCCAAGCTGTAGCCGTCGGCTTTCATATCATAGAACCACACCTTGTCGGTTCCGCCCGCATTGGTCTTGGTGAAGACCAGAATGGCGGTCGAAACGCCCGAATAGGGCTGGAACACGCCGCTGGGCATCGAGATGACCGCCTGCAACCGCTGGTGGTCTATCAGCTCCTTGCGGATGGCTTTGTGCCCAGAGCTGTTGCCGAACAACACACCATCGGGAACGATGCTGGCGCACCGCCCGCCAACGGTCAGCATTCGGGTGAAAAGGGCCACAAACAGCAATTCCGTCTTCTTGGTCTTGGTGATGGCCAACAGGGATTTGCTCACCGCCTCGTTGTCAATGCTGCCCGCAAACGGCGGGTTGGCAAGGCACAGGGAGTATTTCTCGGTGTCGGTGTTGTCAGTCGAGAGACTGTCCTTGTACTCAATGTCGGGATTGTCCACACCGTGGAGCATCAGGTTCATCGCCCCGATACGGAGCATCGTCTGGTCGGTGTCGAAGCCGTGGAGCATATCGTTCTTGTAGTGCTCCGAATGCTCCTTCTTCAACAGCTCGTTCTTGTAGTGCTCGGTGATGTATTTGGCACTCTCCACGATGAAGCCAGCGGAACCCATCGCGGGGTCGCAGATGGTGTCCTTCAATGTCGGCTGCATCAGCTCCACCATCATACGGATGATGTGTCGGGGAGTCCTGAACTGCCCGTTGTTCCCAGAAGCCGCCATCTTCCCCAGCACATACTCATACACATCGCCCATCGTGTCGCGGTTGTTCATGTCGAGATTGCTCACGCCCTCCACTATCTTGGTCAGGGTTCTGGGGTTGGGTATCAGGAAGGTGGCGTTCTCCATAAAGCGGCTGTACGCGCTCTCCTTCCCCTCGTTGAGGTTCTTGATGAAGACAAAGGCATCCTTGCTGATGGTCTGGAACATCTTCTCGGCCTCGAAGTTCACGAATGTCCTCCAGCGGAGGTTGCTGTACGGGACATCCTTGTCCGTGTCGGGATTGTGCCAGAACCCGTCCTTGAACACGGGGTCCTTGATGGTGCCGCCCAGCATACTGGCGGCTGCTTCTTTCTTCACTTGGGCGTCATCCAGCATCTTCATAAAGAAGAGGTAGGTCATCTGTTCAAGGATCCTTATAGGAGTTGTGATGCCACCCGACCAGAAGGTGTCCCAAATGCCATTAATACGGTTCTTTATTTCGCCTGTAATCATAAATACGTGCCAATAATATCAACTCGCAAAAATACAAAATTCTGCTGTTTTCCGCACAAAAATTGCACTTTCCCGTCTGCAACTGACGGATTGTGTCAGCCGGGCTCCTCGGTGATTTATCGTGAAGACCAGCCAAACGGAACCTTAGGAACTAACGGCTCTCGATCAACTGCGAGACGTAGTTGGCTCCATAAACAAAAACGGGACACCCGAAGATGTCCCGCTCTATTGCGATTGTAGAGACGTGCCATGGCACGTCTCTATGGATAGATTACAGCAGGTGGATAGCGACCGTCAGGCCGGCCATCACGATGCTCACCATGCTCATCAGCTTGATGAGGATGTTCAGGGACGGGCCGGAGGAGTCCTTGAAGGGATCGCCCACGGTGTCGCCCACGACGGTGGCCTTGTGGTTGTCGGAGCCCTTGCCGCCGAAGTTACCTTCCTCGACATACTTCTTGGCATTGTCCCAAGCACCGCCGGCATTAGCCATGAAGATGGCCAGCACGAAGCCGGCGCCGAGGCCACCGACCAGCAGGCCGAGCACGCCGGCCACGCCGAGAATCAGACCCGTGACGATGGGAGCCAAGATGGCGAGGATGGACGGAAGCAACATCTCTCTTTGAGCGCCCTTCGTGGAGATGGCCACGCAGCGGGCGTAATCCGGAGTACCCTCACCGGTGAGGATGCCCTTGATTTCGCGGAACTGACGGCGGACTTCCTCCA
>JAFXPL010000084.1 GCA_017527945.1 Bacteroidales bacterium
AGCTTCTCACTGAAATCCGTGACCTGCTGAAAGAAAAATAAGATACCGCGATACGGCATCTTGTAGAGACTCACGGCCGTGAGCCTCTATGTTGAACAAAAACCCGAACCAATCGTTGGTCCGGGTTTTTCTGTATCCGTAATTTATTTAATTTTGCACAGTCATCTAATGGCAGAAATTTCTAACAAAATAAATCCGAATATGAACCGTAAATTATTCATTATGAGTTTAATCGTAGCATCCGCCATCCTTGGCGGCGCATGCAAGAAAAAAACGGCCACGGACGACGGTCTGGCCAACAACCCCTTCATGAAGGAGTGGAACACCCCTTACGGCGTGCCGCCCTTCGACCAGATCAAGACGACCGATTATCTGCCTGCCATTAAGGAAGGTATACGCCAGCAGGCCGAAAACATCCAGGCTATCTGCGACAACAGCGAGGCCCCAACCTTCGCCAACACCATCATTCCCTACGAATACAGCGGCGAACTTCTGACCAAGGTCTCCGCCGTATTCATGAACCTTGCCGAGTGCATGAACAGCCCGGAGATGGAAGAGCTCGCCGACACCATCTATCCGTTGCTCACCCGCCATGGTGATGACATCATGCTGAATGCCAAACTGTTCGAACGAATCAAAACAGTTTACAACAACCGCGACAAGGAAAATCTCAACGACGAACAGAAACGGCTGCTGGAAGTCACTTACAAAAGCTTCGAGCGCGGCGGCGCGAACGTGCCCGCCGACAAGCAGGACCGCTTCCGTGAAATCAACGAGCAACTCGCCAAACTCACCCAGAAATTCGGCAACAACGTGCTCGCCGCCACCAATGGCTACGCCCTCTTCGTAGACAACGAGGCAGACCTCAAAGGCCTGACCGAAAGCCAGTTGGCTGCCGCGAAAGAGGCCGCCGCCGGCATGGAGAATGCCAAGGGTAAATACGCCTTCACCGTACATGTGCCCTCTATGGAGCCGTTCCTCCAAAACTGCGCCAACCGCGATCTGCGCAAGGAGCTCTGGACCGCCTACTCCACCCGCTGCTTGAACGGCGAGTACTCCAACGCAAAGATTATCAACGAGATTGTCAATCTCCGTTTGGAAAAGGCGCAGATTCTGGGCTTCGACAACTACGCCAACTACGTGTTGGACGACTGCATGGCCAAGAATGCCGACAACGTTTATGAACTACTGATGAAAGTGTGGGAGCCCGCCCTCGCCAAGGCCAAGGAGGAGGCCGCCATCTATCAGAAAATGATGAAAAAAGACGGTGTTGCCGGCGACCTGCAACCCTACGACTGGCGCTACTATTCCGAAAAACTCCGAAAGGAGAAATACGACCTCGACGACGAGGCCATCCGTCCCTACCTCGCCCTTGACTCCGCCCGCAAAGGCCTCTTCTACGTCTGCGAGCGCCTCTATGGCCTCACCTTCAAAGAAAATCCAGAACTTCCTGTGTATCACAAAGATGTGAAGGCATTCGAGGTAATTGACCATAACGAAGTCATTGCCGTGGTCTACATGGACTTCTTCCCGCGCGAGAGCAAGCGCAGTGGTGCGTGGATGACCAACTTCCGCGAGCAGTACTACGATCGCGACGGCGAGAACCACATCCCCGTGGTGTCGCTGGTTTTCAACTTCACAAAACCCGTGGGCGACAAGCCCTCCATGCTGAACATCGACGAGACACAGACGCTCTTCCACGAGTTCGGCCACGCGCTGCACAGCATCCTGTCACGCTGCCACTACCCCACCCTCTCCGGCACCAATGTTCCACGCGACTTCGTGGAGATGCCCTCACAGTTCATGGAGCATTTCGCCTTCGAGCCGGAGGTGCTGAAGGTCTATGCCCACCATTACCAGACGGGCGAACTCATCCCCGACGAGTTAGTGGAGAAGATCGACCGTGCCGCCACCTACGGGCAGGGTTTTATCAACACGGAACTGCTTGCCGCTTCTCTCCTTGACATGGACTATCACACCGTGACCGCCCCCGGGACATTCCCGCAGCCTGATTACGAAAACCAGCAGATGGCGAAAATCGGGCTGATTCCGTCCATCATCTCCCGTTACAGAAGTCCCTACTTCCAGCACATTTTCGCCGGCGGCTACGGCGCGGGCTACTACAGCTACACCTGGGCGGCCGTCTTGGACAACGACGCCTACGAATGCTTCCGCGAGCACGGCATCTTCGATCCGGCCACAGCGACCTCGTTCCGCACCAACATCCTGGAGCGCGGCAACACCGCCCCCGCCCATGACCTCTACCTCGCCTTCCGCGGGCAGGAGCCGTCCATCGAGCCTCTGCTGAAGAACAGAGGGCTGAAATAGAAGCTGCGAACTACATACATAAAAGATTCCGTTCCGAAAACCGCGCATTGTCACGCTTTTTCGGAACGGAACCTTTTTTCTGTCGTAGTCGGAAATTATACGGCCGCCACTCCGGCGACGTACGTTCAGGATAAGAACGGCCGAGTGCCTCTACTGTCCTGAAATCTTGTTCACGCGACGGGTGGCCGCTCGCCACATGAAGAAGAAGAACACGAGGAAGGCGACGAAAAGGGCACCTGACAAGGCATCCACTTCCTGCGGAGTGTCCGTGGCATTGAGGTTGTTCATGTACATCAAAACCCCGTCGTAGGTGCCGTGCAACATGACGGGCACGAAATAGGCCAACGCAAGGTATTTCTGGCGTTGTGCGTAACGGAACCGCGCCATGGCGAAGAAATAGCCCATGAAAATGGCGAAGAAGCAGTGCGCGGGCACGGCGAAGAGACCGCGGCCTATCGCGAGTCCCAACCCGCCCTGCAAGATGTAGAGCAGGTTCTCAAAGCCCGCAAAGCCGAGGCCGACAAAAGCCGCATACTCCACCCCATCGTAATACTCGTCGAAATACGGGTTCTTCCAAATGCAAAGGTAAAGCATCAGCAACTTGCAAAACTCCTCGGGGAGGGCGGCGCTCACGAACGCCTCATAGAGCGCATTGCCTAAGGGGGTATCCGGCGGCCGGGGCACAATGTAGTTCAAACCGCTGGCCACAAACATGTCCAAGAGCGCGGACAAAATACCAAAGCCG
>JAFXPL010000085.1 GCA_017527945.1 Bacteroidales bacterium
CATTACTCTGCCCATATCTGCAATTATTTGGCTTATAGTTTTTTATCAGGCGTGCCGCCTTCTCAGGTGGCCTTGTATGCGGCAGGAATGCCGCAGCTCCTTTTTGCGGGCGCAAAGATACAAAAAATAAGCGGCGCTCGTTACACGCCGCTTACTCATTAAGATAATTATTACTAATGTGATATATAGGGAGGGTTACGCATAGAGTTCCTCGAAGATTTTGCGGAGCTCGGGGCTCTCGCGCAACTCTTGGAGGGTGAACTCAGCATGTCCCTTCGTATATCCGTTACCCATGATCATGTTCACGTCGCTTCCGATACCTTCGGCGCCGAGGCTGGCTTTGGTGAAGCTGGTGGCCATGGAGAAGAAGTAGACGATACCGTCGTCTTTGGTGCAGAGCACGGCGGTCATCTCCTGGTCGGGGACGTTGACGCAGTTGATGGTGACGTCGGCCATTTTGCCGTCGGTGAGCTTTTCGATGAGCTCATAAACTTGCACGGGGGTCATGCCGGCGGCGGACTCGACGATGTCGCAGAAGCCGAGGTCTTTGATGCGTTGGGTGCTCTTGGGGCTGTTGGCGATGCCAATGACCTTACCGGTGACGCCGACGCGTTTCTTAGCCTCGTAGCAGCAGAGCATGCCGCTCTTGCCGCCAGCGCCGAGGATGACGACGGTTTGGCCGTATTGGCACAGTTTGGCGGTCTGCGCGGGGGCGCCGGCCACGTCTAATGCAGAAAGGGCGAGTTTCTCCGGCATGTCGGTCGGGATCTTGGCGTAGATGCCGCTCTCGAAGAGAATGGCCTTGCCCTTAATGTCGACTTGGTCAACATCGGGACGGATCTCGAGGATTTCGTCGATGCGCAGCGGCGTGAGGCTGAGGCTGACGAGGGTGGCGATGCGGTCGCCCTCCTTGAGGTCGATCTTGCCTTTCAGTGCGTCGCCGATTTTCTCGACTTTGCCGAGGAGCATACCGCCAGAGCCGGTGCGGCGGTTGCGGTGTTTGCCCTGCAGTTCAACGTTGAGAAGCATCTCTTTCTTCACTTCTTCCATCACTTTTTCTTCGGAAGCGCCGGGGCCGGCCTGTTCCTTGGCATAGTTGTGGATGTCGGTGAAAGAGGCGGAATCGATGTTGAGGGTTTGCACGTCGATGAGGATCTCGTTGTCCCAAATCTCGTCCATGTTGTTGTCGAGTTTGTTAGCGGGCTGCGGGAGAACGCCTTTGGGCTCAATCACGCGGTGGGTGCCGTATTTGTTACCTTTCTTCTGCATAATTATAAATGATTTATAAGGTGATACGTAAACTTTTATGTTAATAATTTGAGGTTGCAAAAATAGCATTTTTTGCAATACGGACATCCCTCTCCCGTATTTTTTTCTTCAGTGGGATGTTTATAACTTATAATCTGACAGTTGTAAGGTCACACAGGGTGATTTCGCACCTGTGACGCGGATGTCCCTATGGAATGCTACACGGACCGGATCCTGTCGGTGAGTTGCAGGAAATAGCTGTTGGACCAAATGTTGAGGGCTTCCGGGTTTTCCACAAATCCCAATTCACAAATCCCAAAACACAAATCACAAAAAAAAATTGTATTTTTGCGCCGTTTTTTAATTGCATCAGCAAACTATAGTATTCACATTAAAAAATAAGACACAATGGGAAGAGCTTTTGAGTATCGCAAGGCAAGAATCTTCAAGAGAAACGCATATTTGGCCAAGACGTTCACCCGTCTGGGCAAGGAAATCACGATGGCGGCCAAGGCCGGCGGCCCCGACCCCGAGCAGAACACCAAACTCCGTCTGATTATCCAAACGGCCAAGAACGAGAACATGCCGAAGGACAACATCGACCGCGCCATCAAACGCGCCTTCGAGAAGGACATGTCCGACTACAAGGAGATGGTCTATGAAGGCCGCGGACCTCACGGCATCGCCATCCTCATCGAGGCGGCTACCGACAACAACCAACGCACCGTCGCCAACGTGCGCAGCTACTTCAACAAGTTCGGCGGCTCCCTCGGCACCTCCGGCATGCTCGACTTCCTCTTCGACCACAAGTGCATCTTCACCGTCGCCCGCACCCCCGAAATCGACATCGAGGAGTTCGAACTCGCGATGATGGACTTCGACGCCGAAATCGACGCCGACGACGAGGAGATCCTCGTCATGGCCGAATATAAGGCCTTCGGAGCCATCCAGAAATATCTGGACGACAATAAGTACGAGATCAAGAGCTTCAAATTCGACCGCATCCCGAAGGAACTCAAAGCCCTCACCGAAGAACAACGCGCCGAGGTCAACCTCCTGCTCGACAAAATCAACGAGGACGATGACGTGACCAACGTCTATCACAACATGGAGGAACCCGAAGAAGCGGAGTAGCTGTTGGCTTTTAGCTGTTGGCTGTTGGCTGTTGGCTGTTAACCACACAATAACCAATAACCGTTCGCTAACAACCAAGAGCCAGCTTCAATAACCAATAATCTATAACCAATAACCTATAACCATTAAAATCATGTACTACTACAAATTCAAAGTGTTTTACGACGAGGTGGACGATTTCGTGCGCGACGTGGATGTGCTCGCGAACACGAACTTCGAGGATTTCCACACGTTCCTGTACCAGTGCTTGGGTTTGCAGGGCAATGAGTTCGCCGCTTTCTCCATCTGCGACCAGAAATGGAACAAGCAGAAGGAGATCACGTTGATGGATACGTCGGAGGATGAGGAGATGGTGGAGACTCCCGAGTATGACGAAGAGGACTCTTACAGCACGAAGACGCGTCTGCCGCGGTTCGTGATGCGCGATGCTGTCCTCAAAGACTTCATCACCGACCCGCATCAGCACATCCTCTACGAGTACGACTTCATAGACCCGAAAACGTTCTACATCGAATTCCAGAAAGCGGCGCAGACCGACAAGCCGGAGGAGTTCCCGCGCTGTACCTACCAGAAGGGCACGCTCCCGGTGAGACTCACCACGAAGAATGTCCCGCAGCCGGATGTGGACGAGTCGCAGCTGCTGCTCGACGACCTGGAGGACGATGAATACGACGACGGCTTCGACGACGGCTACAACGAGGAGGACTATAACGACCTCAATGAGTTCTCCGAGTTTTGACGGCACGACTCTCTACATTCTGACCGGCCCGACGGCGGTGGGCAAGACTGCCCGTACCATCGAGCTGGCACAACGCTGGCACGCCCCGATTTTATCAGCGGATTCGCGCCAGTTCTACCGTGAGATGCGCATCGGCACGGCTTTCCCCACTGAGGAGGAGCTGGCCGCTGCGCAACATTTTTTTGTGGGGATGCTCTCCATCCACGACTACTATAACGTGTATATGTACGAACAGGACGTGCTCAAACTGTTGGGGGATCTTTTCAAAAAGCATCCTGTGGTGATTATGACCGGCGGTAGCCCGCAGTACCTTGACGCGGTGTGTCATGGGGTGGATGCCCTGCCTGACCCGGACCCTTTCACCCGGCAGTATGTCAGCAACCTGTTTCAAAACAACGGTGTGGAGGCTTTGTACGCACAGCTGCGACTGCTTGACCCGGACTATGCCGGCGTGGTCAACCCCAACGATTCCAAACGGATTATGCGGGCGATGGAGGTGTCGCTCCAGACCGGCAAACCCTACTCCTCTCAGTTGCATAAGAAACAGACTGCGAGAGACTTCCGTATCGTGAAGAAGTACCTGAACCGTCCGCGGGAGGAACTCTTCGACCGCATCAACCGCCGGGTGGACAAGATGATGGCCGACGGGCTGTTGGAAGAAGCGCGGGGACTATATCCCTATCGCGAGCTCAATGCTCTCAACACCGTCGGCTACAAGGAGTTGTTCGACTACTTCGACGGCAAATGCACGTTAGAGCAGGCGGTTACGGACATCAAGACGCACACGCGGCGGTATGCCAAGCGTCAACTGACGTGGTTCAAGCGGGAGTACGAAGAGGTGGTAGTTAGCAGTTAGCAGTTAGCAGTTGATACCGAAAATGCACGCATATATTGAAACTTTTTCCTTAAACAGCCTCGGAGAGGCAACACGCGCGATAGCGCAATTAACCCCACACAAGCGAGCGCAGTGTGGGGACCTTAAACAGCCTCGGAGAGGCAACACGCGCGATAGCGCAATTAACCCCACACAAGCGAGCG
>JAFXPL010000086.1 GCA_017527945.1 Bacteroidales bacterium
CAAATACCCCAACAAATATTACTACGCCTTCGGGACGACGTTCTACCTGGGGGTCAATTTCTCGATGTAATAACAAAATACAATTCCAAAGAGAGCTGAAAGCCTGACCTACGCAAACCCAGGGTGAACGAAGTGAGCCCCGAGACACTAACAAAAGAAAAAAAACAAATATGAAAAGAATAACGATAGCACTAACTGTCATCGCAGCCATACTCACCGGCTGCAACCTGGAGCCCGACGTGGCCCCCATGCCCACCTTCCTCGGAGAGGCCAACACCACCATCGCCGAGCTGCTCGCCTTGCACGAGATCGGTTCCGAGGACTCCTTCGACTCGGTGCCCGCCGGCATCGTCATCTGCGGCATCGTCACCACCAGCGACGAGTGGGGCAACAACTACAAGTACATCAACATCGAGGACTCCACCGGCGCCATCCAAATCAAGATTGACAACAAGGCCCTCTACCACAAGTACCGGGTCGGACAGCGCCTCTTCGTGAAATGCGACGGCCTGGTGTTAGGCGACTACCGGAAACTGCCGCAGCTCGGTCTCTGGGCCAACGGCTCCATGCAGGCCATCCCATCGTTCAAAACCTACCTTTACCTCTTCCCCGACGGTGCGCCCGTGGATGTGAAACCCGCCATCACGATGAACAGCATCCCGGCGGCCAACGACATCCCCGCCTCCTGGTACAACCGTTTGGTGCGCATCGAGGGTGCCTCCTTTGTGGAGGGCGGCATGGCCACCTTCTCGGAACCCGGTGCCGCCACCAGCCACGACCTCAAGCTGGCCGACGGGTCCACCATCACCCTGCGCACCAGCAACTACGCCACCTTCGCCGGCGAAACGCTGCCCGCAGGCACAGGCAGCATCACCGGCATCCTCACCCGTTACAACAACTACGTGCAGCTCGTCATCAGCAGCCTCGCAGACCTCGAGAACTTCACCCTGCCGCAACAACGTCAGACCATCTTCTCGGTCAACTACGCCAACGCCTTCAATGAGGGCTGGACGCAGAGCGGTGCCGGCAACCCGTGGCAGACCCTGGTCAACAGCAACTTCAGCGGCTTCTTCGTCAACGCAGGCGAAGGACAAGAGCGTTGGCTCGTCTCCCCCGCCATCGACCTGAGCGGTGCCGACAGCCCCGCACTGAGCTTCAGCCACCGGGCACCGCAGGGCTTCACCCCCAACACAATGCAGTGCTTCTACACCACCCAGTACACCGGCGACGCGAGCACCACCCAGTGGATTCCGTTCGACAATCTCGCCAACGCAAACGCGACGACCACCGGCACATTCGGCACCGAGCTGCCTGCCGATGCCCAAACCTCCGGCTTCCGCATCGCCTTCAAGCACTCCGACAGCCAGTCCGCCTGGTTCCTCTCCGACATCAAGATCACCGCCTTGCAATGACTTTTTCCGAACGGCCTCCCTACGGCAGACACCGGCATTCCGCTGAAAACCAAGAACAATGGTTTCCGGAAGACCACGCCGCACAATTTTAAGACGCGCGAAACACCCTTCAAAAAAAATTCCGCTCCCCCACTCGACCATACCGAAAAAAATGTATTTTTGCACGCTCTTTTGAGAAAGGAAAGTTGGCCGAGCGGCTGAAGGCAGCGGTTTCGAAAACCGCCAGGGTGTAAAAGCTCTCACAGGTTCGAATCCTGTACTTTCCGCAACAACCCCAAAACGCTTTGATTTACAGTGTTTTGGGGTTATTTTTCAAACTAAAACGGGACAATTTACATTCAGCACAAGCCTCTCTTTTCCTTCCGTATTTTGGCTGCGATTTTGAAGATTTCCACATTGCATCCCGCACCTCACTTCTCTTCAGGCCCTTTCAAATGTTTTTTCACGCTACAAAACACAAAATAATTGAAAAACGTATTCCCAACCTCTTTCCTCACTCGTCTTCCGTCATTTTTGATGCATGGATTAGGACTTGAGAAAAAGAGTATTTTTGCCGAGCGAAAAACACCCCTATGAAAGAAGCGACTATCACCTTCATCTCCCTCCATCTCGTCGGCAACAAGTCGGCCGAGGATGGAATGGTTCTGGCGGAATCCGGACTCGCGCTTTCAGAAAACATGCGCGATCTCCTCGCCGACTACTTCCTCACCCCCTTCTCCTCCGAGGAACTCTTCGAACTCTACCACGACAGCGGCATCGAGTTCAACGTGGTCTATGGCGCGGTGTCAAGGATCTTCGACGACCCCGACACGCTCCACGAGCAATCGGTGAACCTCGCCAAACACCTCTACGACCAAAGCACCCACCCGAAAATCAAGGGCGGGGAGTTCTACACGGTCTATTTCCGCGACTGCATCGTGGATGGCGACACCGTGGACGCTGTCGGGCTGTTCAAGTCGGAGAACAAGGACACGTTCCTGCGGGTGCAGCACGAGGACGGAAACTTCAACCTCGAAAGCGAGCAGGGCATCAACATCAAGAAGCTCGACAAGGGCTGCCTCATCTTCAACAAGGAACGCGAGAACGGCTACGTGGTGGCCGTGGTCGATAACACCAACCGAGGCATCGAGGCGCAATATTGGATGGACGACTTCCTGCACGTGCGCCAGCGCAAGGACGGATACGCGAACACGCAGAACGCGATGGCCATGGCCAAGAACTTCGTCACCAAGGCGCTGCCCGAGCAGTTCGAAGTCTCCAAGGCCGACCAAATCGACC
>JAFXPL010000087.1 GCA_017527945.1 Bacteroidales bacterium
ATCCTGCTGATGTGCCTCGGCAAAGCCGACAAAACGACGATGTTCTACCTTTTCGTGGCCGGGAATGTGCTCTACTACGCCGTCGGAATCGTCCTGGCCATCGTGTTGAAGGACAACCGCGCCTTCTGCAAGTACATCTGCCCGATCACCGTCTTCCTAAAGCCGATGAGCTACTTCTCGTTACTGCGCATCAAGTGCGACGAGGCGAAGTGCATCCATTGCGACAAGTGCCTGAAAGTCTGCCCGATGGAGGTGGAGGTCAACAACAATTCGCGCAAGCGGAAGAACGCCACCGAGTGCATCCTCTGCCAGCAGTGCAAGAAGGCGTGTCCAGTGGAGGCGCTGAAATAGTTCTTTCTCGCAGATCTCGCAGACTGACGCAGGCTCTTTTTTCTGCGCAAATCAGCGGGTTGTGCGGAATTTACAATCAGTATTTATCCAAAACCTTTCCCTGCTTGTCGAGTTCAAACCAATGGCCTCGACCTTTCATCACCTGCACTTTGCCGAACTGGAATCTGCCAGCGAGATCGTATTTTAACGGAATGACCACATTCCCTGTTGTATCAATATAGCCCCATTTCTTCTTCAGACACACTCCCGCTCTTTCTTCATAAAAATAAGACACATTCTTGAATTGCGGTTTGATGACTATGATTGCATTTGTGTCAGCGAATCCCCACTGGTCCCCAACACGCACCGGTATCAAGCCGTCTTTACCCCACCAGGGATAATCTTCGTATGCCTTAAACCCTTCAATGGATGAATCCACGATACGACACTTCTCCCCGAATTGTTCAATCCAAGCATCCCTTGTCATCTGTTCCGATTGTCCGTCTGTATTTTGCGCCAAACAATTTACGGAGAACATCATCGCGAGAGTGCATACTAAAAACAGTGTTTTATTCATCTTTTCTAATGTTATTCTTGCAAAGGTCATAATCACAAACGAGCATTTTTATTAAACGGTATCTTGTAAAACAACGCAAAAATATAAAATTCAGCTTAATAAAGCTCAAGTTTCTCTTTCGTTAATTTTCTCCCGCAGATCTCGCAGATTAACGCAGTTTTTTTCTGCGAAAATCAGCGTGCTCTGCATAAATGTGGAAGTCCTTACTGTATTTATTCGGTGACACTTCTTAACAAAGTCATCCATTTGTCCATCCATCCCGCCAATGGGGCGGGACTGCTAAGCATTCCGCCGTTGTATTGGAGGTTGAGCATAGAGAAACGCATTCGATACCAAGGACTATATTTTTTCGTATAGACAGCGAGGCTTCCTCTTTCTATTCAATACATTGGAAAGTTCGATTTTGTGTAACACCCATACACTTTTCCGATCTTTCGACTGCAAAAATACAAAAATATTCATTCACCTTTTCTGTTAATCTTTAAAAAAATTCCCTGCGGACTGTGCAGAAACACAGAACTTCTCCTACATGATACAAATCAGTCATGTTCTGCGGGAAAAAATATTTTGCATTTATTTCAACACCTCCCAATGTCCGCTCTTGTTGCTGCCGACGCGGATGATATAGCCCGCTGCTTTCAGCTCGCCAAGGCGGCGCTTGACAGTGGCCTCGGACACGCCCAACAGTGTACCATACGCTGCATAATTGAGACCGTTGTCTTTCAACACAGCCTGATAGAGCCGTTCCGTTATCGGGTCAGCGAAACGTTTTATCGGGTCAGAAAGTGGTTTTATCGGGTCAGCGGACTGGGATTTCCTGAATCCCTCAATCTCTTTGCGGATGTTGCGGGTGTGCTGTTCCAGCATAAACCGACGGAATGGCTCTGTGCTTTCCTGATCCCTTGAATCAACCAACGACTGGATGTACTCTGCTTTGTCAGCTTTGTCGATTTTCACGGGCACCAGTCCGAATTCATATTGAAGATGATTCATCACCAATCTGGACATGCGACCGTTGCCATCTACCCAGGGATGAATGGTCACCAATTGATAATGGGCATCGAACGTCAACAGGTATTTGGCGATTAAGTCGTTAGAATTGACAAGTTGCCGTCTCATTTCGTTCAACTGCAGACAGAACTCCTGCAATTTTTCCGGAACTTTCCGATAATCCATATAGGAGCGTCCACCGATTCCTGCGGTGACGCTGACTAAGCGCAACTCCCCTTTGGACGCGTCAAATGAACCTTGCGCGGTATTGTACGCACTTCCAGTGTTTTTCATAACCAGTGCGGACATTGTTTTCAGCATTTCCACGGAAAAATCCTTATGCTGCTCGGCAAGCTGCATTGAATGCGTGTAAGCAGCTTTCAGATCGAGGTTCATCAGCTGTTCCTGCATACTTCGTCCCTTCGCGGAAATGCCCTCATCGAACAGCAGCTGGTTCTCAATTTCCGTGACGGTACTCCCCTCGATAGCCGTGGAATGGGTAATAATGGAATACAGATAGAACTTTTTGTAGTCTATCTGTTCCGCAATCCCCAACGACTGGTACTCATTGAGTGTGTCAAGCAGTTGTTGTTCCTGTTTCGTGACCATCATAGTTGTTTTTCGGCTGCAAAAGTACTATTTTCCCTGATATTTCTCTCGCAGACTTCACAGACTGATGCAGACCATTTTCTGCGCAAATCAGCAAGTCCCGCGGGGAAAAAAATCGGTTAATCCTCTTTCACAATCGGGTAAAGCTCCACGAATTCGCCCTGGTGGCTTTGACCGTCGTTGATGAGCTCGGCCATCTTCTCACCTACCGTGTCGATGTCGTGGAAGCCGGGGAGACTCATGTTGCCGTTAAGGTCGGTGGTGGTGGGACCCGGGTGCACCGAGAAAATCTCCAACGGGGTGTTGTGCTGCTGGAACTCGATGGCCATCACGCCCATCATGGCGTTTTGGGCGGCCTTGCTCGTCACGTAGGCTAACGGATGCCAGTAGGGACTGATTTCCGACGGCACGGTGACATTGACAATCCGGCCGTGGTTCTTCGCAAGCAGAGGCATCAGCAACTTGGTGAGCGCGAAAGTGCCGACGAAGTTCACG
The DNA here is from genome assembly GCA_017527945.1 of Bacteroidales bacterium. The sequence goes on from JAFXPL010000087.1 coordinate 3,002, forward strand.
TCGAGGGTCTCCCGGATGTCGCCGATTTCCGTATGGAGGCTGTCCACGCCCATGTCACCCGGGATGCCGGCATTGTTCACCAACAATGCAAGTTCAGGGTGTTTGTCATTCAGCTCGCGAGCGGCGTTTTCCACGCTCGCAAGGTCGGCCATTTCCACGCATACCCATCCGGGCACATCGATGCCCAAGGCGGTGAGTTCGCGGATGGCCTTCTCTGCACGTTCCTGATTTCGCGCTCCGATGATGATTCTCCAGCCGCTCAGGCCGAGATGTTTTGCAATGCCGAATCCGATTCCTTTGTTGGCCCCAGTGATGAATGCAGTCTTTTCTTTCATTTTTTAACGTTTAGAAATTTGTTTGATAAGAGGCCGCGAAAATACACTTTTATTGGTTTTCCCGAAGATTTTGGAAACTACCGTAAACCCTATTCCTCCCGCTTCCAGAGATAGTCCGCTATCTGTAACAGGAAACGGGCATTACCGAAACTCCCTTTGACGTAAAACTTCTCTGGAAGGCAGGCCGAGACCCAACGTGAAAGCGAAAGGCTGTAACACCGGAACGGGATGCCGTTGTATTCCGTCAACCACGGGATGAACCAGGCATATTCGTTACGCAAATTGAAATGGATGAAACTGAGCGTGTCTTGACTGCTGTTGACAATCTGCATCTCGAACCAATAGACTCCGCCAGTCGTCCTCCAATTTTCATCTTTGTACAGGATTTTCCGTACTGTGTTGGCACTCAGCGTGTCGATTCGATCTGGCACTGATTGGTAGAAATTCTCCGCATAATCATAATCAAAAGCATTAGTTCTTCTTCTGGGGTACACATACATCATGTCCTTTTTGTCCAATTCGTCCAATAGTTTGTAGTATTTCCGGCGGTCTTTTTCAGCGATTTGAAATTCGGCGATGTTGGGAATGCGGGCGTAGTCGCGGTTGATGTCGCGAAGGATGCTGTCCAATTCGTGACGACTGGCGGTATGCGGGAACTTTATGCTTTTCCGTTTGTATTTGGCGTTGGCTTTCGGAAAGCACGGATCATACTGGTCCAAAACCAACGTGGCATGGCTCGCCTGCAGATCGCCGTCAGATGTGACAAGATAACGGACCGTGTCTCTACGATATTTGGTAAGCCCACCGCAGAGAACGACCTCGGTTATCGGTGCTTTCAGAAAACCCTCCAAAGGCGCGGAAAGGGTGTAAGGACACAGCTGATCGTCGGCAAGGGAGTACGTGTAATGCCGCTGCCCGTCCCAAAACAGCGCCACACTGTCACTTAATAGTTTGAATGTTTCGACATCCATTGGGAGATACTGCTTGCGATACCATCTGCCATCCGATTTGTCGGCGAAGCAGAGCGTGTTGCGGAAGTCAACGCCCCAAAGCTGCTGGCCGCCGTCCCTCACCATATAGGGTTTTTCGATGCCCTCATCCGAAGTATAGCCACGGAAAGCGAAAACCACCCCATCCTCGTCTGCCTTGCAGAGGAAGCCACCGACCGTCCATACATACAATTTTCCGTGATAGACAGCGGCCTCTGCAGGCTTTGCGGGCAGCGGTTCGCGGGTAAACGACCGGTAATCTGTGGGGGAACTGAAATCAAGCACGTCAAGATTGTCGGTGATGGCAATCAGATGTCCGCGCTCCCTGTCGGGATAAAAATCCGTGACCGTGACCGGAAAACGTTGCCACTGAAGGTTTTGAGAAGAGGAATAATAGACTTCCTTCCCTTGTTGAATCACCCATAAATCATTCCATATCAATACTTTGTTGATTTCTTTGCTTTCTCCTAACGGAGAGGGAATCCGTTTTGAAGTGCGCCAATTGTCTTCCGTCAGCAGGAGCGGAAAAGTGTCGTGCTTGATGTTGACTCCGGCCAACCCGTACTGCCCGTCGCGCATGTCTATTGCTGTAACGCCAGCCCAGTCATCGAATCTGACGGGAAGTTTCCGGAAGGTGAAAGTCTTGCCCTTGTCTTCGGAGAAATAGAGGATGTCATTGTATCCGGATCCAGCTATCCAAACACGGCTATCTGCATCGCTACAAATATGCTTAAGGTGGACTTCTTCCCCGACTTGGAGTCGTGTCCAACTTTTACCCCGGTCGTCGGTTCGATAATATAAACCCCAATCGTCAGATAGTCCGTAGAGGTCATAGTCGGAAATGACACATATAGCGGTGGAGGAGTCCAAAAAGGCAAAATCTCCAAGCTCAATCCACGTATTATCGTCTAGATCGAGCGGCGAGGCGCAATGCCAGTCGGAGTGGATGTCATCGGTGTAATAGACTTTGCCCTGCCCCGATGTCAGCCAGCAGGTTCCATCAGGCGCGAGCGCGAAGTTGGGAAAGCTGCCAAGCAAATCAAGTTCAGCACGATAGTCACGGTTTTCGTGCACCTGCGCTATGCCCGAGAACAGCAACGAGAGGATAACCAACACAAAGGAGATGTTTTTCATATTGAGTACATTTAAACAACTTTACAATAATGACGCAAAAAGTGTCAAAAGGTTGCAGTCTGCCGTAATTTTTTCCCGCAAACTTCGCGGAACATCGCAGACCCTTTCTGCGCAAATCAGCGAGTTCCGCGGGAAAGCAAACTACCGTATCACCTTCGTGAACACCGGCGCCTTGTCTTTCTCCACCGTCACATATACTTGGATCTCGTCAGTGGGCATGTCCGGCTTGTCCTCGCGGGGAAGGTTGACGGCGGTGAAGAGGTATTCGGTGCCGTCGGGAAGGTCGCGGGAGGTCACCGTCTTGGCCTTGGCGTGGATCATCGGGTAGCCATCGACAGCCGCGTCGAAGATGGCGGCCTCTTCAGCGCTTGCCTCGTGCTGGGCAGGGAAGTCCGCCAACTGGACATATTCGCCCTCAAGGAATCCGTTGGCTTTCAGGAAATTGTCCACCTCTTGGGTCATCGCTTCCAAACGGGCGGCGCGGACTCCGTAGCCGGGCAGGATCTCCGCACCAGGCTCAGCCACCGCCAAGTCCTTCACGCTGGATTCCAGTCCGCCGCTGCCGAAGGTGCAGAACGGCACGATCTTCTTGCCGCTGAGGTCGGCACCGTTGAGGAAGGCGGTCACGGGCGGCGCGTACGTCCCGAACCACACGGGGAAGCCGAGGAAGATGACATCATAGTTGGCGATGTCCGCTTTGACAGGTTGAATCTCAGGGAGGATGCCCTGCTCCTGGTCTTTCTTGCAACGGTCGATGGTGGCTTGGAAATCTGGGTCGTAGGGATTCACCATCGTGATTTCCTCGATGTCGGCACCGAGCTTGTTGGCAATTTCCACCGCCACGGCCTTGGTGTTGCCGGTCTGGGAATAGTAGAGGACGAGCATCTTGGGGGCTTCCTCTTTCGGGGTTTCTTTCTTGGAACCGCAGGAGACGGCGGTCAGCGTCACGACTGCAAGGAGCAGCATCAGTTTGGGACTTTTCATAGGATTATTCTTTTGAAATTCGAGATGCAAAAGTACTTTTTTCTGATAATTATCCCGCAGAACTCGCAGAATATCGCAGACTTTTTTTTCTTCGCAAATTAGTGTTGTCCGCGGGAAACTACACGAAGAACAAGCACACCCCCACCACGCTGATGACGGCGCCAATGACCTCGCGGACCGTCACTTTCTGGTGGAAGAGGATGGCCGCCGGGGCGATGATGAGGATGGGCGTGAGGGCGAAGATGGTCTGCGCGATGCCTGCGGAGGTGTACATCGTGGCCAACAGCGACGCGCTGACCCCGATGAACGGTCCGAAGATGGTGGAGGCGAACACGCATCCCATCGCCTTGCGGTCGCGGACGGCGCTGCGCAGCTTCGCCAGCCCGTCCTTGCTGAACAGCATCAACGACAGGAAGAAGCCCGCCAGCCCGATGTAGGCGCGGATGGTGGTGGCGGCGAAAGGCACGCAGATGCTGACTGGCAACGGCAACAACGCCCCTTCAAAGACCGCGTCTTGGGAAATGTTGAGGGCCGTGAGCGCGGCATCGTAGTGTTGGAGTCCCATCTTGCTGAGCACCAGCCCGAAACCTTGGCAGATGCCGGCCATCGCCGCGTAGAAGATGCCCTTGGCGGGCAGTTTGAAACGCAGTCCATGATGCTCAGAATCATCGTTTTTCGAGAGAATAGACAGGGCAATGCCGCTCAAGGTGACCACCATTCCGAGGATAGCGACAGGGCGCATCTGCTCCCCGAGGAGAATCCGTCCGGTGAGGGCTGCCGTGGGGGCCGAAAGGGTCATGAAGAGTTGCCCGAACCGCGACCCGATGTGGATGTAACCTTGCATCAGGCAGTAATCGCCGATGACGTAACCGACCACCCCCGAAAACAGCAGCCAGCCCCATGTGGCACCATCGGCATAGCGCGGATAGGGCACGCCCATCACCAACCAGAGGGTGAGGACGAGGAAACACAGCGACATCGTCATCCGTATCGTGTTGAACGGCAACGAGCCCATACGCTTCGAGCCCACCTCGGCGAAAAGCGCCGTGGCGGTCCACGAAAGGGCGACGAACAACGAAATCAATTCTCCTATGAACATCAACTATTTTTTTCGGATTTTTGGGGAAAAGCGTCCTGTCTGGTTGCAATACTTTTCGTATTCCTCACCGAAGTCACGGCGGAGACGTTCTTCTTCTGTTCGGACTTGCACGAGCATAATGGCCACAAACACAAAGAATACCACTAACGATTGCCAAGTCCACAACCAAATGCAACAACCTATCAGATAGACAAAAATGCCCGTCAGCATCGGGTTTCGACTGAGACGGTAGGGACCATCGGTCATCAGGTGCTTGGTGCGCGGGGCGACCTCGTGGCCGAAGGCGTCCATCGGATTGCCGTCGCCCACGCGGCGCATATAGACGATGGCCCAGGTGCTCAACACCAAACCATCAAGAATACAAAACAGGGCTATTCCCAATAGGAAAGGATGCGGCAACTTGAAGGCTGGCATCTTTGAGCATAACCACATAATCACGGGTAAACCAACTACAAATAGCAGAAACCCGAGTACGTAACCGAATAATTCTTTAAAATTGTCCATGATATCAGTTTTTTAGTTCACTACTAAAAAAAATTTCCTTGGAAGGAATCATCGTCCGAATCCTCCGCGCCACCTCCTCCGGGTGGTCGATTACCAGCTGTCCGTGGTTCATCTTCGGGAAGACCTCCACATGCGCTTCCGGACAGAGCGTGAGCAGATGCTTGGCCTGCGGTTTGGCTACGAAGGCCTCCTTGGTGCCGTGCCAATAGTGGATATCGGCTCCGTGAATAGATTCCAATTTGCTGGTATATACCGACTTGTACCCATCCAACACCGCACGGGTCTTCCCCGACGGATAGACCTTCCTGACCTCATCTAACAGCACATCGAAATAGTGCGAGTGGAACAGCCACCGCCAGAATCCGGTCCAGTGGTAGCAGGTCCAGACATTTAAAGCCTGGTAGTAGCGAAGCGGTCCCACCGTCCACTTGGGCAGCGGCAACAGCGGCGCGGCATCCATAATGGCGTGGCTGATGACGATTTCGTTGCGCTCCAGCATCCGCGAGAGGATTTTCCCGCCCAACGAGAGTCCATAGGCGACATCTAACCGTCCGCCGAGGTTCTCCTGCACATAACGGATAGCCTGTGCCGCCTGGTCATCCACGGAGGTGAATCGCGAGGGCTTCCCGAGCAGGAATCCGTCAACATCCACCGTGACGATGAGGAAATCCTCCTTCAACAGCTCCATCAACGGAAGGAAAATCTCGTGCGAGACTCCCAAGCCGGGAAGCAGGAGGAGGGTTGGATTGTTCGGTTTGCCGTAAATGTGGAAATCCATGGGTGTCGTTAATTGTTTATCTCGGTATAAGTACTATTTTTACAGCAGCATCATCATAAAAGACGGAACGTTTCAGGCGTGCGTGTTGCGGTAGGCTTCCAACCGTTGATTCAGCAAGTCGAAGAGTTCCTGGGTTTCATGGATAAGTCGTGGGTAGGGATGCCCTCTTGAGCGTCGACGAGCATCTTGTTCACTTGTCGAACTGCATTCCCAATGCCACGGGCTTTTTCCAATTTTTGCGCTTCTGTATTTTCATTATAGCGGATTCCTATCAGCTGTTTGGTGATATCCGTGAAGAAGAACTCCTCCACTTCTGAAAAGGGAATCTCCCAACTTTTCAAGCTGTTCATGATTACCTTGTCGTCTGTCACCTCCAAAAACGGTATTTTTTTGTTTTTTTCTTTCCACCATGAAACCGCAAAATAGAGTCCGAAACCCAAACAGAAGAGCCCAATCAACCATGATGACCATTTGATGTTTCCATACATAGCCAGTGTATCTTTGCTTACCATTTGGCCATGAATTTCTGGCTATCCACCACGAACCGTTCGTGGATGCCTTCGCCAACGAGTGTTTCACCTTCGAAGCATTTCACGGAGAAGACCAGGCGGCGGCGATCGACCTCGGTGAGTTCGGCCTCGCAGCGGATGGTCGCACCCACAGGGCTGGCTTTCAAGTGCTTGATGTTGACGGCGATACCGACGGTGGTGTTGCCCTCGCCGATTTTGTCGCACACGGCCATCAGGCAGGTTTTCTCCATCAGGGCGATCATCGCGGGGGTGGCGAACACCTCCAACGCGCCGGAGCCATAGACCGCGGCGGTGTCTTTGTGCTCCACCACAAGTTGTTCGCTGTGGCGGAGACCGGTAAGGTTGTTGTTATCTGTCATAGCAGGATATTTTAGGGTGCAAAAATATTCTTTTTCCATTATCAATATATTGGCATTGTTGCTTGCCGTAAAAAAAATGTTTGGTCAATAAGAATGTTTTTCACATTTCAAATAATAGTTGTATTTTTGCCTCCAGTTTATATTTCCAGTTGAATCAATAACTTGTAAAATAATATTATGCAAAGAAATATCATCACCATCAACCGCGAATTCGGTTCGGGAGGCGGAGAAATCGCTCGACTAATGGGAGAAAAACTCGGTATGAAAGTGTACGACCGATCCATGTTGAACTGCATTGCGAAGCAATTCGATATGACGGTGGAGAACATAGAGCGGGTGAAGGCCCAGAAGACCAATTGGTGGAGCGACTTCTGTCGTTTCTACAAACAGTTCGGTGCAGCCGCTCATACACCCAACCGACAGGCCGAGGTTACTCCGCTGAGCATCTTCTATGCGGAGGCGCGTGTATTGCGCGAACTGGCCGAAGAGGAGGATTGCATCATTGTAGGCCGCGCCGGTTTCCACATTTTCCGGGACCATCCCAATGCGTTGCACTTGCTTATCAGAGCCAATCGGGACGCCCGCATTGCCCGTATTGCCCAAAAGCAAAATCTGTCCCTTGACGAAGCCGCCAAGATTCTTGACAAAGTGGACGAAGCTCGCGACACTTTCGTGAAAAATGTCGCCAACACCTCTCGCTATGATGCCCGTAACTATGACTTCACCTTCAATGTTACCGGCATGCAGATTGAAAAGGTAGCTGATTTTTTGGCAGAAAATATCCGCCATAAAATAGAAATGAGCAAATAGCAGGGTTAAATCTGCTTTCAAGTCATAAAATTCGCGACCAAAAAAATCAGATGATACATGGCAAAGACCGTGGCGAAGAGGATTGCCAGAAGGTTCTTCCGGTCGATGGCGAACAGGATGAACTCGATTATTCATTGTTCCTAATCCACTTTCTCCAGTTCGGGCAGGATGACGGTATCGGAGGCTGCTGTTCCATTATGAAGAAACATACAATAATAAATGGGCAGGTAGGTGACACCCTTCTTCTTTTGCACTGCCCTTTCATTTGAAAACACGATAGCTCGATGGATACCGTAGTCGGGAGTGTTCAGAAATTTTGTCAGAGCGCTGTGCTCTGTGTAATCTTTCCCTGATTTGACCTCCAATGGCAGCACCTCAAGACGCTCGTAGTCGTCTATCAGGAAATCCACTTCTCCTTTTTGTTTGTTGTCGTAGTAGTGAAGGTTAAAACCGTGAGCTTGCAACTCTTGTGCCACCACCGATTCATATACCGTTCCCAAGTTGATGCTCTTGATGTTTTGCAACACCGCATTCACGTTGAGTCCGAAAAGCAAATGGGTCAGCAGCCCCACATCGTTCAAGTAGAATTTGACCAGACGTTTCTGTTCCGATTCAATCAAAGGGAAGTGGGGGTTACTGATGGCTGAGACCATCAATGCCACTCCCGAATTCGCAAGATACTCAAATTCATCGGCATAATCTGAAAAGTCCTTGCCTTTTTTGTCTTCAATCTGCTTATAAACAATTCGTTTCTTTTTGTTTTCCAGTGCGCTGGGAATCAAATCGTAGATGCGCCGGATTTTCAATTTATGCTCCGCATCATATTGTGATGAATCAATGCGGTAGAGTTCGTGGATGTCGTTGTGTACCGATCGTACCCGCGTTATGTTCCTGTCTTCCAGATATTTGTTAATAGCCTCTGGAAGTCCTCCGATAAGCAAGTAGTATTGGAATCGTTTTAGCAACAGGGTATGCGTGTTTTCATCAAGAGCCTCCTCTTTCAGATAAGAATTGTGAATTTGGTCAATCCACTCCGTGCTAATGCCTGTTGCCCACAGGAACTCTTCAAAATCAAGCGGGTACATCTGCTTGATTTCCACGCTGCCGAGCGGCACAGAGGGCGTCTGC
>JAFXPL010000088.1 GCA_017527945.1 Bacteroidales bacterium
GCGTTTACTATCTGCGGGGAACCATCTTGTCGTCAAAAGAGGACAGTGAAGGCAAGATGGAACGCTATATTATAACTTTGGTGGATTGAACAAAATATTTTGTACTTTTGCCCTTTCATTAAAATGATTGTGCAAATGAAGAAGACGATACCTGCATCCGAGCTGCCCCTGCAAAGCGACGGAGCCATTTATCACCTCAATCTCCACCCCGAAGAGTTGGCCGACAATGTCGTCTTAGTGGGCGACCCCGGCCGGGTGGCGATGATTTCCGGCATGTTCGACACCGTGGATGTCCGCAAGCAGAACCGCGAGTTGATTACACACACGGGAACGTATAAGGGAAAACGTATCTCCGTGATTTCCACGGGGATGGGAACCGACAATATTGACATCGTACTCAACGAACTGGATGCCGTGGCCAACATCGACCTCGCCACTCGCACCCTGCGCGACGGGCATCGGGCCCTTAACCTCGTGCGCATAGGCACTTCTGGCGCGTTAAATCCTGATATCGAGTGCGGTGGTTTCGTAGCCTCTGCCTTCGGTCTTGGCATCGACGGCGTGTTGCGCTATTACGATACCGGGGACTTGATTCGGGAGGATTTGGTCGAGGCCTTTGTCCAGCATACAGGCTGGAGTAGCAGGCTGCCGTATCCGTACTGTATGCCTGCGTCCTCTGTCCTGCTCGACCGTGTGGCGTTCGACATGGCGAAAGGCATCACTATCAGTGCTCCCGGTTTTTTCGGTCCACAGGGCAGGGAAGTACGTGCCAAATTGAAGTACCCTGAACTGAATCGAAAAATTGAAACGTTTGATTTCCAAGGAAATAAGGTGACTAATATGGAGATGGAATGTTCTGCTGTCTATGGCCTCGGCAGTCTGCTCGGCCACCATCCGCTCACCGTTTGTCTGATTATTGCGAATCGGGTGACCGGAAAATTCCTCGACAGCTACCATGACCGCATGGAGGAACTTTGCCACACCGTTTTAGAGAGAATTTAACCTGAAACTTGAAACCTGAATCTTTATGAGAAAGTTTGCACTTATTTTGCTGGTCATCCTGGTGGGCACATCTGCGGGGGTCGCGGAATCGCGCACATGCAAGATCCTGTATCTGATACCTTTTGAATCAAATAGTTATGAGTCTCCCTCGATCAAAGAGTGCGATGACATGGATAAGGTGCGCTCCTATCAGTTGATGGGTTTCTGGAACGGGGCGCAGATGGCGGTCGAGGAAATGTCCAGGACTGGCGATGTCCGCTTCGATGTCGTGGTGCGCGATATTTCTAACAATGAGGCGAAGTTGCGCAAAGTGATGGAGGACGAAGCGCTGATGGGCGAGGTTGACTTGATAGTTGGACCATTCTTCGGCAAACTGTTTTCCGTGGCGGCAGATTATGCGAAACGCTACGGAATTCCCATTGTGAACCCGTTTACAAGCAGGCAGGATTTTGTAGAGGACAACGAGTATGTCTATAAGCTGATTCCTTCTTTGGAAGTACGTCCTGCCATGATTGCTTTTCTCGCACAGCAAAGCAACGCCTTCCCGATTATCCTTTACGGTGATTCCATCGCTAAGAACAAAGAGCAGAAGATATATTGCCAATATTTCGACCATAACCATATCGACTATCGGGTTGTTTCCAAAGCTTCCGCCGTCATTTCCGCGATTCAGAAGGGGAAACCGCAGTTTGTGGTCACCTTCTTCGACAATCCAGCGCAAAACCTCATCATATCCCGTAACCTGCTCTACAGCGACAAGACCGACAACCTGACGTTTGTGGTGCCGGCAAGCTGGTTGGAGTCCAAGACTTACGATATTGAGTACTATTCGAAACTGAACCTGCATTTCTTCTCCGACTATTATATAGATTATGAAGCGGAGGAGACCAAAACGTTCGTTTATGACTACACGCAACGTTTCGGTGTGCCGCCCTCTTTGGAAAGTTTCGCGTTCCAGGGCTACGACATTACCCGCTATTTTGTGTCGCTGGTGCTCAATGACCTTGACCAAGACCGCGTGAAGGTCACCCCGATAGCTTTCCCGCTATCCTTCGACAAGCAGCCGTCCGGTGGCTACGAGAATGTGAACGTGCAATTTCTCGAAGTGAAGGATAACGAGATAGTTCCGAGTATCTTTTAACCCTTTTTGACCATGGAAACCTATTTCGCCGACGTGATTCTTCCGTTGCCCGTCGATGCGCGGTTCACCTATCGTGTGCCGCAGGTGCTGAACGGGAAAGTGACTTTCGGAATGCGCGTGATAGTGCCGTTCGGCAGCAGCAAGCTCTATGCCGCCATCGTGGAAAAGGTGCATGAACAGCCTCCAAAACAATTCTCCGTCAAGTATATACTGGATGTGATAGACGACCGGCCTGTCATTTCCGAGGCGCAGTTCCGTCTGTGGCAGTGGATGGCTGATTACTATATGTGCACCGTCGGGGAAGTGATGGCCGCTGCGCTGCCCTCCGCGCTCCGGCTCGCCAGCGAAACCAAGGTGAAGGTGCACCCAGACTTCGACGGCGATGTCTCCGTGATGACACCTTACGAGATGAACGTCTTGGAGTTGCTGATCCATCGCGAGACCATGACCGTGGCCGAGGTTGCCAAAAGTCTGCAAGTCGCCAAGGTGATGCCGATTATCAAGTCGCTTGTCGATAAACGCGCCATCATCACCGATGAGGAGATTAGGAATCCATATAAGCCTAAGAAAGAGGTGGTTATAAGCGTTTCGGCACCATACAACGAGGAAATTGCATTTATGGCACTTTTGGACAAGCTCAATGCCAAACCGTCCACCTCCTCTCAGGCCGACACGCTGCTCGCCTTCATGATGCACACCCGTAAAGACAACCGCTACCACTTCGATGCAGCTCTGCCGAAAGTGGAGTTGTTGCGTGACAAAAACGTGAGCCAAAGCAGTTTGCAGACGCTGATAAAGAAGGGTGTTCTGGTCTCCGAAGAACGGGTGGTTTCTCGACTGGTGGAATTTTCCTCCGCGACGGTATCCGAGGTGTCGCTGTCCGAACCACAGCAGAAAGCCTACGAAGAGATCAAGCGGAGTTTTGAGCTGCATTCCGTCACTCTGCTGCATGGCGTGACCGGCAGTGGCAAGACGGAAATCTACATCAAGCTGATTGACGAGGTGCTGAAGCAGGGGAGGCAGGTGCTGTACTTGTTGCCGGAAATCGCGCTTACTTCGCAGATAGTCAATCGATTGCGAAAATATTTCGGCGATAGGGTGGGCGTGTACCACTCTCGTTTTAACGAGTATGAACGGGTGGAAATTTGGAATCGGGTGCTGAGCGGGGACACCGATGCCACCGCCAAATACCAGTTGGTGCTGGGGGCGAGGTCGGCATTGCTGCTGCCTTACAAGGATTTGGGGCTGGTGATTGTGGATGAGGAGCACGACGGCTCCTACAAGCAGATGGACCCAGCCCCGCGCTATCATGCCCGCGACGCCGCCGTGATGCTTGCGCAGATTCATGGCGCGAAAACGCTCCTCGGCACGGCCACTCCCTCATTAGAGAGTTACTTCAACGCGCAGCTGCATAAATTCGGCCTCGTGGAGTTGATGCAACGCTACGCCGACAGCCGCCTTCCCGACATTTACACCGTGAACATGAACGCAGCCACCAAACGCAACGAAGTGCAGGGACTTTTCTCGCATTTCTTGATTGAACAGATGGCACAGGCACTGGAGCGTAAGGAGCAGGTCATCCTTTTCCAGAATCGGCGCGGCTATGCGGTGCGCATGATCTGCCACACCTGCGAGTCGATGCCCAAGTGCCAGTACTGCGACGTGACGCTGACCTACCACAAGAAGACGAACCTGCTGAAGTGCCACTATTGCGGTTATGCCATCGAGGTGCCGAAAGAGTGCCCGACTTGCCACAGCACGGACATCGAGATGAAAGGCTTCGGCACCGAGCAGGTGGAGGACACGCTGGCGGAGATTTTCCCCGAGGCGCAGATTGCCCGCATGGACACGGACACGACCCGATCGAAAAATGCCTACCAACAGATTATCACGGACTTCGAGCAACATAAGACCGATATCCTCGTCGGTACGCAGATGGTGACCAAAGGACTCGATTTCGACAGGGTGAGCGTGGTAGGCATCCTCAATGCCGATGCGCTCATTTCCTTCCCTGATTTTCGCGCTTTCGAACGTGCTTTCCAGCTGTTGTCGCAGGTGAGTGGCCGCGCGGGGCGCAAGGAAGTGCCCGGCAAGGTGGTCATCCAGACCTTCCAGCCGAACCATCCTGCCCTTAAATATGTGGAATCCAACGATTTCATGGCTATGTATCAGAGTCAGATCGAGGAACGACGCCGATTCGCGCTGCCTCCGATTACCCGTATGGTCAAGGTGACGCTGAAGCATCCTGAGGAGCAGACCGTCCTGTCCGCCGCCATGCAGCTGCAGGGGATGCTTCGGGAGGTTTTTGCCACCGCTGTGATGGGACCTGCCGCACCGCTCGTCGCTCGTGTCCAGAACTTCTATCTGCAGGACTTCTGGGTTAAAATGGCCCGCGACAACAGTCTGACCGCCCGCAAGCAGCAGCTCCGGGAGGTGATTCGTCAGTTTCGGCAGCTCCCGCAGTTCAAAAAGGTGCGCTGCGTGGTGAATGTGGATGCGTGAGCAGGCTGCTACGCTTAGATGAACCGTTTCTGTTTCTTTCAAACCCCCACTGCTCACTAATCGTACGGAATTGGATGCGTTTTGAGTAGAATCACGCTTTCTGTCTTTGCGTTTTATTTTTACAGTTAATTGTTAAAAAAGCATCAGTAAAAATATTTTCATAAAGTTGTGTTTTGAATAGAATAAAATGTATCTTTGCAGCCTCTAAAATAAAGTGACGAAAAAAGAAGGTTATGAAAGAAAACGAATTGATTAGATTCGACTACGCTGCGAAGAACATCCTTCGTGACAAGTCCAACTTCAGCATCTTGGAGGGCCTGGTGAGTGCGGTCCTCGGGGAAGACATTCACATTGAGGAACTGCTCGAAAGCGAGTCCAATCCAGAGCGCAAGGACGACAAGTTCAACCGTGTGGACATCAAGGCGAAGGACTCGAGAGGGGATTTCATTATCGTTGAGGTGCAGCAGACCACACAGCTTTTCTTTATGGAGCGAATCTTGTACGGAGCGTGCAAGACGGTGACCGAGCACATGCGCATAGGGGACATGTACAGCAACGTGAAAAAGGTATATAGCATCAACATCATCTATTTTGAACTGGGGTATGGCGCGGACTATATCTATCACGGGATGAACACTTTTATAGGTGTCAACACGCACGACCAGCTGATGTTGTCGCCTCGCGAGCGCCAGGGAACCATCGAAGGGTTGCCTATCGATTATAACTACCCTGAATACTACTTGCTGCGTGTCATGCAGTACAACAAGCCAGTTCCGGAGACCCCGATAGACGAATGGTTTCATTATTTCCGTTACGGCGACATCATGCCTGACACGAAAGTTCCCGGTCTAAAGCAGGCCTACCAAAAGCTCAAGATATTGCAGATGACGGTGGAAGAGTACCGCAGCTATGAACGGTATATGCTGAACCAGATGGATATCAACGAGAGCTACAACTCTGCTATCTATAAGGGACACCAGAAGGGATTTGAAGAAGGTTTTGGGGAGGGACGGGAAAAAGGTATGGCAGAAGGACGGGCGATAGGTCAAGCGATAGGTCAAGCAGAAGGTCAAGCGATAGGACGAGCAGAAGGACGCGAGGAAGGACGCGAGGAAGGACGCGAGGAAGGACGCGAGGAAGGACGCGAGGAAGAAAGGGGGAGGATAGCCTCAAAGCTCAGGTCAATGGGCATGCGGGATTTGGAAATACAGCAGATAATTGGAGATTGAGAATTTTCACGTTTTATCCTGCGCGAAGTTGCATGCTTGCGTAGGCTGTCTGGTTTTGCCAAACGCAGTCGGACAAAAACAAGAGGGAAAAAACAGTTCGAGATAGTTTTTTTTTGTATTTTTGCATTTCAGTTTCTGATTGTAATTAGTATTTTGCGATAATGAACCGACCGACTGTACAATCTCGATTAGCCGCTAAAGACCCCTGGCTGAAACCCTTCCGCGCAGTGTTGCAGAAACGCATGGAACGTGCCATTTTGCGCGAACTGCAGATTACCGACGGAGGCAGACCGCTTTCCGACCTGGCAAACGGGCACCTCTACTATGGACTTCACAAAACCGCCTCGGACTGGGTATTTCGGGAAAAAGCACCGAATGCCACCGCTATCTATCTTTATGGAGATTTCTCTGGCTGGAAGATCCTTCCGGAGTTCGCCCTGCGCCCCATAGGCAATGGAGACTGGGAGGTGAAACTTCCCGATTTCGTGCTGCGGCACGGAATGCTTTACAAAATGTGGATGGTGTGGCACGGCGGCGCCGACGAACGATTGCCGGCCTACGCGCAGCGCGTGGTTCAGGACGACACTACGAAGGTCTTCTGTGCTCAGGTTTGGGAGCCAGAACTCTATGTCTGGAAAAATCCTGCGCCGCTCAAACCTGAACACCCGTTGATCTACGAGGCACATGTCGGGATGTCATCGCAGGAAGCCAAAATTTCCTCCTACCATGAATTCCAAGAGACAGTGCTGCCACGGATCAAAGAATTGGGATACAATATGATACAGCTAATGGCCGTTCAGGAGCACCCGTATTACGGCTCTTTCGGCTATCAGGTCTCTAACTTCTTCGCGCCGTCGTTCCGCTTCGGCACGCCCGAGGAACTGATGGAACTCATCGACACCGCGCACGGTATGGGAATCTCCGTCATCCTCGATGTCATTCACTCTCATGCCGTAAAGAACGAACGGGAGGGTATCGGCTGTCTCGATGGTAGCGACTATCTCTACACCCACCACGGCGAACGTGGCCATCACAAGGTGTGGGATTCCCGCTGTTTCAACTACGGCAAGCAGGAGACCATCCAGTTCCTGCTCTCCAACCTGAAATACTGGCTCGAAAAGTTCCGTTTCGACGGCTTCCGCTTCGACGGGGTGACCAGCATGTGCTACCTCGACCATGGCCTCGGGGTCGATTTTTTGGAGTATGGCCAGTATTTCGATGCGAATGTGGATGAGGATGCCCTTACATATTTGACCTTGGCCAACCGCCTCGTGAGGGAGGTCAACCCTTCGGTCACCACTATCGCTGAAGACGTGAGCGGGATGCCGGGCATGGCCTTTCCGGTGGAGCAGGGCGGCATTGGTTTCGACTTCCGCATGTCGATGGGCATCGCCGACTTCTGGGTGAAGACCCTCAAGACCCGCAGCGACGACGACTGGAGCGTGGGGGAGATCTATTACCGAATGACCGACAAGCGCGCCGAGGAACAGACCATCAGCTATGTGGAATGCCACGATCAAGCATTGGTTGGTGATAAAACGCTTATATTTAGAATGATGGATAGCAAAATGTACACTTCGATGTCGGTGCTTGCATCGGACATGACGGTGGATCGCGGCATTGCTCTGCACAAGATGATTCGCTTGGTGACGCTGACGCTATGCTCAGGCGGCTATCTGAATTTCATGGGCAACGAGTTCGGGCATCCCGAATGGATTGACTTCCCGAGGGAAGGCAATGGCTGGTCGTGTCACCATGCCCGTCGACAGTGGAATTTGGCGGATGATAATATGTTGAAATACAGTGGATTGAATCGATTCGACCGAGACATGATTCATTGCGTGAAGGAATCCCGTATGTTGGAAAGTGCGCCGATAATGCGCTGCTGTAACGAAGGGGATAAAGTGCTGGCTTTCGAGCGCGGCGACTGTCTCGTGGTCTTCAATTTCCACCCGGTAAGCGCCTATTCGGGTTATGCCGTCGAGTGTCCGCCCGGCGAATACAGGATTGTCCTGAACAGCGACAGCACAAATTATCATGGATTTGGCAATGTAAAGGAACAAATGGTTTATAAAACAAGTGTTTACGAAGGAAGGTCACGTTTGCAGCTCTATTTGCCTCCGAGAGTGGCGATGGTTTTTCGTAAGTGCATTTTGCCAGAGAATTTATAATCGATTTGAAGCCTTCATTTGAAAAAAAACTGTATTTTTGCAAGTTGAAATTGAAGAAGGATTATGAGTCGTCTGAATCGGAACTTTGTGGTTGCGTGCTTGTGTTGCGTGTGCCTTGGCTGGTCACAAGCTGGCTTGGCGCAGGACTTATGTGGGGTCCGCTACAAAGAACCGGTGTTCAGCAATGTGACCACTACCTACGGAATCCCCTACAGCAGTGCCTGTGCGGAAGGGCAGAGCACGCCTTCCTCACTCAGCCTCGACTTCTACGAGCCAGTCGGTGACACGCTTGCCGCAAGGCCTCTCGTGATTACCATCTTCGGCGGCGGTTTTGTGTCGGGCAGCCGCGATGCCGCCGACATGGTGGCTTATTGCGAACAGTTGGCCAAACACGGCTATGCGGCCGCATCCATCGATTACCGCCTGATTTCTGTCTTCGATGTGAATTTCACGTCCATGGTGCGGGAGGCCTACATCGCCACGCAGGACCTTAGTGCGGCCATCCGCTTTTTCAAGGCCAACAGTGCTTATTACCGCATCGACACCAATCGGGTCTTCCTGCTTGGAAACTCCGCGGGATCCATCGCAATACTGCATGAGATTTTTATGACGGAAGACGAACGGCCGGCCGCCACGTATAATGCGCCCGACCTCGGCCCGATTCACCAGTCGGGTTCCCCGTCGCATTTCAACTATTCGCCGAAAGTGGCCGGTGCAGTCTCCCAATGGGGCGGTGTGATGGACTTGGACATTCTCGATGTGGAAGATTATGTCCCCATCTGTATGATTCATGGTATGAAAGACAACATTGTGCCTTACGATTCCGGCTACTGCCTGTCTTTCTCTTCAGGGTCGATGCCGTTTATGTATGGCTCACATACTATCGCGCGCCGCTTCGATGAGATCGGAATTCGGAACTATGAGTTCCACCCGTTCGAAGGGGAGAGCCATTGCTTCTATATTTTTGGTTTTAACACTTTGATACAAAGTAAGTTCAAAGCTTGTTTTAACATAACGAGAGACTTTTTCTACAAAGTGATGATGGATCAGCCGTTTTCTGTCCCCGGCGAAAACCGTGATGAGCTGCGGGTATATCCCAATCCTGCTGCCGACTACGTGCAGGTGGAACTGCCCGGCGCGGAAATCACCCGACTTGTCCTCCACGACCTGCAAGGGCGTGTGGTGCGAATGTCGGAGGTGACAAGGGGAACGGTCGTGCTCAGCGTCGAGGGGATTCCGCAGGGACTCTACCTCCTGACCGTGACCGATTCCACCGGACGCTCGGTTGTCCACAAGTTGGTTGTCCGTGGTTAGAGGTTGCGGTTGTTAGCGGTTTGGCTTAAATTATCTCCCGCATTTTCCGCGTTCCGAAAAAAGTGTATTTTTGCCGCCGTTTTGAAAGGGGTGCCGAAAGGCTGAGATTAGACCCGTTGAACCTGATGCGGATAATGCCGTCGTAGGGAGTTTCACAACGTCCTCTTATCCCTCTTTCAGTGTGTTTAATTTATTAATAACTAAACTGTTAGAGTTATGTTTAAGAATTCAGAATTGAAGATTAAGAATGCGGTACTGTCGTTCATGATGGTGCTGCTTGTGAATGCGTTGTTCGCGCAACAGCCGGACACGGTGCAGCAGGGCAAGGTGCAGGAGGTGACCATCGAGTTCACCAAACCCACGGTGCAGAAGGCGGCGAACGTGACCACCATGTCGTTGCCGCAGATCCGCGCCCAGCAGGGCAACGGGAGTGTCAACAACCTGTTAGAGTTGATGCCCTCGGTGGTGGTGACTTCCGAATCGGGTATCGGCCTGGGTTCCACGGGGCTGTTTATCCGCGGCATCGACCAGACCCGTATCAACACCACCCTGAACGGTGTCACCATCAACAATGCCGAGTCGCAGGGGTCTTGGTTAGTGAACCTGCCTGACATGGGCGCTTACATCGAGAATGTGAGTCTGCAGAGCGGCGCCAACACCTCCGACGGCAGCACCTCCTACGGTGCCCGTGTCGATTTCGTGACCCGTAAGATTCCCACCAAGCCTTTCGCGGAAGCCCGGACCGCATACGGTTCTTTCAACACTTTCCACAACATGGTGAGTGCCGGAACCGGTCTCATCGGCAAGCGCTTCTCCATGCTCGCCTCCTTCTCCGACATCCGCAGCGACGGTTTCATCGACCATTCCGATGTGCGCCTCAACTCGGGATTTCTCACGGCCGAACTCAGTCTCTACAACTTCAAGAAAAACAAGGACAACGGCACGTTGCGCTTTAACATGCTTTTCGGCAAGGAAAACTCAGGGTTGGCCTGGAACGGCGTGCCCTACGACAGCCTTGCCACCAACCGCACCTACAATTCCTGCGGCGAGTACTACGACGCGAACGGCGTGCGCCACTATTACGACAATTCCTACGACCATTACCGCCAGACGTTCTATCAGTTGGAGTATGTCAAAGACTGGGTGCGCGACAACGGCCTGCAGCGCCACTCCTTGCAGGTGATGCCTTATCTCACCCGGGGCTACGGCTACTATGAGCAGTATAAAGACGACAAGAAAATCAACAAATACGGGCTGACGCCGCTTCACGAGGAATTCAACCGCACCGACCTCGTCACCCAGAAATACTTGGACAACTACTATTATGGCGTTTTGGCGCAGACTGTCGGCAGCCTGGTGTTCAAGAACCACCAGGAGCAGGGCTTGCGCTGGGTGGCCGGCATGGACTACAACAACTACAACGGCAAGCACTACGGCGACATCGTGTGGGTGCAGCCCGACCGCGTGGTGGAATGCCCACCCATGTACGAATGGTATCGCGGCACCGGCAATAAGCTGCAGACCAAGATTTTCGGTAACCTGCGCTATTGGTATAAGAACTTCAGTGTGACCGGCGAACTGCAATACCGCTGGGTGAACTACGAAATTGCCGGCGTCAACGACGAGCTGACCCCGATTCCGCAGAAATACGACTGGACCTTCCTGAATCCGAAAATCACGCTGCACTACTTCCTGCAGGGCGACAAGCTGAAACACAGCTTCGACCTCTCTTTTGCCACGGCCAACCGCGAGCCTACCCGCAACGACCTTGTGGGCGCCCCCGACGACCGCAAGCCGGTGCCGGAGACCCTCTACGATTTGGAATTCAGCTACACAAACTATGCGGACAAGTTCTACTTCAACACCACGCTGTACGGCATGTACTACAAGAACCAGCTGGTGCGTTCCGGCGAACTCGACCAGACCGGTGACCCGCTCATGGTGAACGTGGACAAAAGCTACCGCGCTGGCATAGAGCTCGCCTTCGCCTACCGTCCCGTGCGCTTCTTCACATGGCACATCAACGGCAACTTCAGCATGAACCGCGTCATCGACTACACGCACTACATCGAGGATTGGGAGAACGGCGGCTATGTGGCTAAGGAACTCGGCAACACGCCGTTGGCCTATTCCCCGAATGTGGTGTTAGGCAACGATTTCACCTTCACCCCGCTGAAGGACTTCAACATCAGCCTTCTCACCAAATTCGTCAGCAAGCAGTACCTCGACAATTCCGGCGACGAGACCTACATCCTGAAGCCTTACACCTACACCAACCTGCGCCTCTCTTACACGTTCCACTTCAAGGTGCTGAAGGACCTGGAGCTGTTCCTGAACGTCAACAACCTCTTCAACACCAAGTACGAGACCAATGCGGCGATGTACACGGGTTACTACGGCGGCGCGATCTCCTACGACCCCTACTATTTCCCGCAGGCCGGCATCAACTTCCTCGGCGGCGTGAGGGTGAAGTTTTAGTGAATGTTGAGCAATGATTTGAGAGGAGACGCTGAAACTTAACGACCGTACAGAAATGCTGAACGCCCTCTTCCGCAGGCCAGAAAGGTGGCGCGGGAGAGGGCGTTTTTCACTTTGTTGAAAACTTTTTCCGCGCAAGTGGCTGAGTATAAAGAAAAAGTGTATATTTGCACGCTTGTTAGAAAAACTGGTTTTTGAAGTTCAATTGATTGGATTCCAGTTAGTTGGATAATGACTCAAAGAATCGAAGCAGGCAGAAAAAGACAATAAATTTTATAAAACTAACCAAAATGTCAGGATTAATAGGAAAAAAAATTGGGATGACTAGCATCTACGATGCCTCCGGCAAGGTTGTGCCGTGCACGGTGATAGAGGCTGGTCCTTGCGTGGTCACGCAAGTCAAGACCGTCGAGACGGACGGCTACAGCGCTATCCAATTGGCTTACGACGAGAAGAAAGAGAAAAACACGACCAAGTCGCTGAAGGGCCACTTCGCGAAGGCCGGCACCACGCCGAAGAAGATTCTGCGTGAGTTCACGCGCTTCGAGGAAGGCCATCAGAAGTCTTTGGGCGACGTGCTCGACGTGACCGTCTTCGAGGAAGGCGAGTTCGTCGATGTGAGCGGCACCTCCAAGGGCAAGGGCTTCCAGGGCGTGGTCAAGCGCCATCATTTCGGCGGCGTGGGCGATGCCACGCACGGCCAGCACAACCGTCTGAGAGCCCCCGGCTCCATGGGCGCTTCCTCCTACCCGTCCCGCGTGTTCAAGGGCATGCGCATGGCCGGCCAGATGGGCAACGCCAAGGTGAAGGTCATCAACCTCCAGATCGTCAAGATCGTGAAAGAGAAGAATTTGTTATTAGTTAAGGGTTCCGTTCCGGGAGCCAATGGTTCATATATAATTATAGAGAGATGGAGCTAAGAGTTTATAAAATAGACGGCAGCGAGACTGCCAAGACGGTCACCCTGAACGACCGCATCTTCAACGTGGAACCCAACGATCATGCCATCTGGCTTGACGTGAAGCAGTATTTGGCCAACCAGAGACAGGGCACGCACAACACGCTGGAACGCTCCACCGTGTCGGGCAGCACCCGCAAGCTCAAACGCCAGAAAGGCACCGGCGGCGCCCGTGCCGGCAGCATCAAGAGCCCGACCATCCGCGGCGGCGCCACCGTGTTCGGCCCGCACCCGCGCGACTACGGCTTCAAGCTCAACAAGAAAGTGAAACGCCTCGCCCGCTTCTCCGCCTTCACCTACAAGCAGAAGGAAGGCTGCATCACCGTCGTCGAGGACTTCACCTTCAACGAGCCCAAGACCAAGGAGTACAAGGCCATGCTCAAGAACCTCAACCTGGAGGGCAAGAAGACCCTGCTGCTGCTGCCCGGGAACGACCGCAACGTCTTCCTCTCCGGCCGCAACCTGCAGCGCACCAACATCATGCGCGCCATCGAGGCCAATACGTATCACGTGCTTAACGCCAACAACCTCATCATCTGCGAAAGCAGCCTCAAGGAGTTGGAGAAGATGTTAGGCGAATAATTCATTCACCCTTAAAAATCAGAAACAATGAGCTGCATCATAAAACCTATCATCAGCGAGAAGATGAACCTGGTGTCCGAGAAGTACAACCGCTACGGATTCATGGTGACCCGCGAGGCCACGAAACCCGAGATCAAGCGCGAGATCGAGTCCATCTACAACGTGAAGGTTGTGCGTGTGAACACCCTCATCCAACGCGGCAAGACGACAGCCCGCAACACCAAGGCCGGCGTCATCCTCGGTCAGAAGAACAACTTCAAGAAGGCCTACATCTTCGTCGAC
>JAFXPL010000089.1 GCA_017527945.1 Bacteroidales bacterium
ATGGAACATCTCCAGCCTATTCCCCTTGAATTCCAAGGTGACAGCACAACTGTCGGCAACAGCACTTTGAAGATAGCGGTGCAACTCTTCCATTTCGGTATGGTGCTTCTCATAATGCTTGGCCATGATGTCGGGATTGCATCGCCGCTCGGGTGCCACTGCAAGGACATAAATGACTACCAACAGCACGTTGATTCCTCCCCATATCACTGCGATCCGCTGCCAAATATCTCGCCAACGCAACCCCTGAATGAAAAACGCTATCGAAAAACCTATCGCCGGAAGTGTGACCCAACTAAAGATGAAAGCAATCATAAAGCCAACAAGATCGTCAACCCAAAACAAGACGATTATCGCGGTGACAATCGCGAAAGGTATCAGCTTCAAGATTCCGAAAATGGTTGCTTCTGTTTGCTCTTTCATAATACTGTATTATTACTACCACCCACTAATTTGCATACTTATATTTACCCATTCCAGAATGATTATTACGCAAATCGCCATCGTCAACACCAACAATAACGCAATCTTCCATCTTTTCTGCACAATCGCGAACACGAATGTGGCAAAGCGCAGTATTTTGGCGACAAACAACAGGACTGCCAGAAAGGGAGCCACGAACAGGTAATCCATAAATTCTTTTCCCGTTTCCAAACATAACCAATTGTCTGCCAGGAAACAGAGCATTACGAACACACTCACTACTGGTGCCACCCACCAGTATTTCAACATCAAATTGGATATCTCGTTCATTTTTTAGCTTTTTGCAAAATATTCTATCGGTCTTGTCGGTTTCTCATTATGACAGGCTTTGTGCCTCACCTATTCCCAAGCACCCTCTTCTTGAAGCTTTCTCACCGACAATTTGAAACGCTTCGTGACCAATGTGTCTTTCAGAGGGTAACCGTCTCTGTAAAAAGCTACAAAGACGGTATCCCCTTTCACAACATAATCGTATAAAAGCACTTGCAACAATCAACATCCGTTTCATCACTGTACACTATACACTTTATACCTAAAGCATCAATAACCCATTAACCCATTAACCATTAACCATTAACCATTACTCCTTGTACCACTTCACCTTCAGCGACACGAACATCAGCACCGCCAGAATCACGAAGATGCCAAGGCTGCCGAAGAGCAGGGCGTAGGTCTCCATCTGGAGTAGCACATACATGAAGAGGTAGAGCAGGAGCAGCAACGCACCCACCATCAGCGCGGTCTTGCGGATTTTCAAGATGCCCGCCAAGTAACCCGTGACCAGTCCGACCGTCATCAGCGTGGCCATGAGATAGGACCAAAAGAACGGAATGTGCTCGCAGAACGAGAGCAGCAGCGTGTAGAACACCATCAGCGCCGCGCCGATGAGCAGGTACTGCACCGGATGGATGGGGGTCTGACGGCGGTACTCCACGAAAAAGACCGTAGCGAAGGTGAGGAAAATGAACAGGTAGGCGTACTTCACGGTGCGGGTGGTCTGCTGGTACTGCATGACCGGCACCCTCAGTTCCACCCCGAACTCGTTTTTCTTCATGCTCACGCTGTGCGAACCCCCGTCGCCGTAGTCCACCCATTGGGTCACCGACTGCCCGAAGTCGCGGTTGAGGGCCAGCACTTTCCACGTCGAGGAGAACCCGCTGTCCGACACGGTGCGCTCGTCTGGCAGGAAGTTGCCCTGGAAGCTCGGCGTGGCGCAGTTGGAAGTCAGCTGCACGGAAGTGCTGTTGCCGACGGGCAGGAACATCAGCGACTCCGAGCCCTTCAGTGGCAGCTGCACGGAATAGGCCGCAGCCGCCGAATCCCGCATCTCGCTCACCGGCACGCGGCAACAGAGCACCGAACCCAGCTCCTCGTCTTTGTCGGACCTCATCGTGTACTCCTTCCCGTTCAGCCGCAGCACCACATTCTCCGACAGTCCGCGAAAGTCGCTCAGCGAAATCAACACCTCCGCTTTTGAGAGGTCATAGACGGAATCCACATACTCCGAAAGATCAGGCAGTTGCAGATCGCCACCCAATGTCAGGTCCGCCGTATAGACCGTCACGTCAAAGTTGCCGCGGTGCCGTTTCTCCGTCTTCACATCGCCCTTCACCTGTAGGGACTCGGGCAGGAGATAGGCATCCCTGTGGTAGCTTTTGCCGGGGATGCGCACCACCGGCCCGATGACCCGCTGCGGCGCACTCCACATCTGTTCTACCTCCTCCACGGCTTGTACGGAAGTCGCGTTACGCTCGCTCACCACGTGCAGGATAACCTGCTGCGGAACCAGCAGCAACACACTCAGCAGCCCGATGATGAGCAACTTGAATCCCAGTCGGTTTCGTTTTTCGACCTGTTCTCGCGTTTTCTTCTCCCCATGCATCTCTTCGCACAGGGTTTGTTCCATTTGTTGTCCTTTTTCATTCATTTCTGTTGTCATATTCTTGATATTTTTGGATGTTCTATGTTTCTCGCTTACGTTGTCTTCACACTGCGCTGCGCTTGTGTAGGGTTAATTGCGCTTCGCGCGTTTTGCCCCTTCGGGGCTGCTCAAGGAAGTGTCCATATATAAAAGTACTTTGCGATACAAAGTTTCATACCAAAAAAAAATCAGCTGCGGCACTCCTTCAAAAAACGCTCCATCGCGTCGATGTGGGCGGCGAATGCAGCACGGCCGGCATCCGTAATCACATACGTGGTGTTCGGCTTCCTGCCGATGAACTTCTTCTCGCAACGAATGTAGCCCGCTTCTTCCAAATTGCGGGTATGGCTCGCCAAATTGCCATCGGTGAGTTCCAACAGCGATTTCAGCGTGGCAAAATCCGCCGATTCGTTGGCCGCCAGCACCGACATGATGCCCAAGCGGATCTTGCTTTCGAAAACCTTGTTCAAACCATCTAAGATAGCCATGGCCTACTCTTTTTTACGGTCGAACATAATAACGTAGAGAATGCCAAACAGAACATGCATCACACTGAACCCGAGGAACCAGAACAGCAGAGCATGCGACATCGTGAAACAGTCGATGATGCCGAGGATCAACTCCGCGTAGCCGAGCAAACGCAAAGCAGGGTAGGTGTAGTGGCTGCAGTTGAGTTGCGCGAGGCCGTAGAAAAGGAGCATGATGGAGGAGGTGAGCCCGTAGTGCCCCTGCATTACCAAAGCCATGCTAAGGAGACCGCCCGCCGCGAGCGGGATGAAGAAGTCGAGGAGCATCTGCATCATCCGTTTGTCAAAAACAAAACGCAGATTATTGCGTTTCGACTTGATGATGGCACCAACAAAAACAGTGAGCAGCGACAGCATGAGCAGCCCGATGGCGATCAGCGCGGCGATACGGATGCGCGAAGGCGTGTTCAGATTGGCATAGCGGTGCAGATTTTCGAAACCGGGAAGCCAGTCCCCCACACCAATCACCGCAGCGGCCATCAGCGACGCCACCGCCGCATACAATCCGACAATGATGATAGACCATCCGCTAACCGCCTGAAATTTAGATGATTTGCTCATCATCTCGCGAATGTCGCTCAATGTCTGCTTAATATCTTTTTCTTCCATATTCTTAAAAGTACTTTGCGCTGCAAAGATACATTTTTTTTGATATGGCACACATTCTGAAATTTTTTTTTGTAGCCGACGCTTCCCAGCATCGCAAAGAATTACTACCGCAACGACCGCACCTCAACCTTATCGGCATCGAAGTAGTCCAGCTCGACACACCTCAAGCGCCGCTTGTGGTCAAAGCTGAAAGTAATATGCGTACGCCTCCCTTCGTCCGTATAAAACCATAAATTAGTGCATTGCTTGTGTCTCCAATGTCTAAGTTTGTAATTATATGGAGCCGTGCATTCGGGATCGAACTCTATAGTATCCGTGATGTTGAATGCCTTGATAAAATCATCCAGGGTGGTATTATACGAAAGGAATAATCCAACATCTCCCAAAGAGAGAAAACTACCGCGCGCCAACTTGAAATCCAAATAACGAAGCCGTATATTCCCTTCATTGTCAGAAAGATATGTAACATGTTTCTTCTTTTCATGAATCCAATTCACCCGATAAACATATACTGCAGAATCATCGATGGTCCACGGATAATATTCAAGTTTAAAATTAAAAGTCCCATAGCGCCACTCGCCCTTTCCGTCGAAAACAAACGGAAGATCGGCGAGTTTTCCAACAATTGGGACAGAAGACCAGATTTGTCCGATGTGAATGGTATCCGACTGTGCAAACGAAGGCACGCTCCACAGCATAACAGTCAGAATCGAAAGAAACTTTTTATATGAAACCATACGTACAATTTTAGCGCACAAAAATACAAAAAATCAGCAATCTACTTCCGTAAATTGCTGATTTTTTGTTGTTTTATAAGACTTTGAGCGGAAAACGAGACTCGAACTCGCGACCCCGACCTTGGCAAGGTCGTGCTCTACCAACTGAGCTACTTCCGCTTGTCGTACCACGGGTGGGACTTGAACCCACACGCCCTTGCGGGCAAGGGATTTTAAGTCCCTCGTG
>JAFXPL010000090.1 GCA_017527945.1 Bacteroidales bacterium
AAGGGTATCATGGAGAAGATGGAAGAGGGTCCGCTCACCGGTTCCTACGCCCGCGACATCGTGGTGAACATCTACGACGGTAAAATGCACCCGGTCGATTCCAACGAATTGGCATTCAAGCTGGCCGGCCGTAACGCCTTCAAGGAGGCCTTCAAGAACGCCGGTCCGAAGATTCTGGAGCCGATTTATGATGTCGATATCTTCGTCCCCGCCGACCGTATGGGCGATGTGATGACCGACCTGCAGGGCCGCCGCGGTATCATGATGGGCATGGACAGCGAAGGCGCCTTCCAGATGATCCACGCCAAGATTCCGTTGGCCGAGATGAACAAGTACTCCACCACGTTGAGTTCCATCACCTCCGGCCGTGCCTCCTACAGCATGAAGTTCGCCGAATATCAGCAGGTTTCCGCCGATGTCCAAAGCGAAATCATCAAGAAATACGAAGAGGAGCACAAGGACGAGGAGTAAAAACAACGATGTTAGGATGTTGTATTATAACATCCTTGCAGACACAAAAACGCCCGGCAGCGATGTCGGGCGTTTTTATTGAAGGTGTGTCAAATCAATGTGGAGAGGTGAACCTTGTCCACCTATTCTTTGGTCAGAATCTCTTCCAGCATTTGTCGCAGCGAGGAGGAAGTAAGGTCGCGGGTCATTTTCCCTTCGTGGCAGATAGAGATGTTGCCGGTCTGTTCGGAGACGACCACGGCCACAGCATCGGTGAATTCGGTGGCGCCTAAGGCGGAGCGGTGGCGAAGGCCCACTTCCTGGGGAAGGTCGGAGTTTTTCGACACGGGCAGGATGCAGCGTGCCGCCGCGATGCGGTGGTCTTTGATGATGACCGCGCCATCGTGCAACGGGCTGTTTTTGAAGAAGATGTTCTCTAACAGTTCTGCCGATGGCTTGGCATCGATTTCCTCGCCGGTGTTGAGAAACTCGTCTAACGGGGTTTTGCGGGCAAAGATGATCAAGGCACCGGTCATGTTCGCAGACATGTGACGGCAGGCTTTCTTCACCGTCTCGATCTCGTCCGTGTAAGCCGTGTTTTTGGTTTGTTTGACGAAGCGGTCGCTGAAGAAGTGCACCAGCCGTCCGTCGCCGATATAAAGCAGGAATTTGCGTATTTCGGGTTGGAACAAGATGATGATGGCGAGAACGCCCACATTGATTAGTTCGCCCATCAGGTCGGAAAGCATGGTGAAATGGAAATAGGCGACCACTTTCCAGACCACATAGATGAGGGCCAGCATCCAGAAGATTTTCACGGCGGCGGTGCCTTTCGTCAGTTTGTAGAGTTCGAAAAGCAGGACAGCCACAATCAGGATGTCGAGGATATCGACTATGCGGAAGTTGATAAAATTGAAAATAGCGGCAATCTCCATCATGTCTTTCCGGAATTAAGCCATCAGGGCGGCCAGGGCGATGGAATACATTTTCGTTTTGGCGCTGTCGCCACGGGAGGAGAGGACGCAAGGCACTTTCGCACCTTTCAGCAGGGCTCCGAGTTCGGCATGGTTGAACTTGGTGCAGCATTTGTAGAAGGCATTGCCTGTCTCGATGTTCGGGAAGAGCAGGCAGTCGGCGTCACCGGCCACTTCGCTCTTGAACTTCTTGATTTCCACCGTCTCTTTGTCGATGGCGAGGTCAAGGGAAATAGGTCCTTCGATGTAGGCGTTGCCGAGTTGGCCGCGGCTGCCCATTGCGGCGAGCAGTGCGCCGTCCACGCATGCCTGCATGCCTACGGAAACCTGTTCGGTGGCAGCCAGACAAGCGACTTTCGGTTTCTCGATGCCAAGAGCCTGGGCGGTCTCGATCAGATACTTGAGGATGGCCTGTTTCTCTTTCAGTTCCGGTGCGGGAATCACGGCCACGTCACCCACAATCAACAACTTGTGGTAAGCGGGATTCTCAATTACCGTCACATGGGAAAGGGTGGCTTTCGGCGGGCAGAGGCCCTTTTCCTTGTTGAGGATGGCGCGCATGTATTTGTCGGTGGGAAGCAAGCCCTTCATCAGGATTTGGCCTTCGCCGGCGTTGATGAGATCACAGGCCTTGGCGGCGGCTTTGGTGTCAACGTATTCGGGCACGATGGTGAATTTCGACATGTCGAAGCCATGTTCTTTGCACACTTTCTCGATTTCCTCCGGGTTGCCCACGAGCGTGGCATCAATCACACCCATCTCCACAGCGGCGTGAACAGCCTCGATGGTATGCGCGTCGTTGGCGTTGGCAACCACCAGTCTCTTTTTCGGTTTCGACTTAACTAATTCAACTAATTGGTCTAATTTTGTGATAGCCATAATGTTACATTTTTAAGATTACAATCGGCAAAGATATAATTTTTTATCGAGATTTTTTTTGTACTTTTGCCACCGTGAAAAAATTTTGGCTCATCATAGGCATATTGTGCTGTCTGATGGCGGTTCAGGCGCAGCACAAGCGGTACGCGGCACGCGTGTTCGACGGCATCACCTACCAGCCGCTCGTCGGTGCCAGCGTCTATAACGCCAACACCCAGAAGTTCGCATTCACTGACAAGAACGGCCGTTTCGAGATTGACCTGTCGGTGAACGACACCCTCATCATCTCCAAGTCTATCTATCGTCAGCATGTCGCCGTCATCGACAAAAAGCTGTTCTATGGCTATGAGGATTTCTTCCTCTACTACAAGGCCACCATGCTGAAGGAGGTGACCATCATCGGTATCAATCCTTCATACGAAGGGTTCAAGAAGGACATCGTGACACTGCAACTGCCGGACTACTACAAGCGGATGGAGGAGGCGCAGCTGTCGGAGTGGCAAAGGGCCAACGCCACCTACAAGCCCAACGGCAATGTTCTATCGCTCGGCGGCACCGCCACCCTGTCGCCCATCTCCTACCTCTATGACAAATACAGCCGACGGGGGAAGATGAGCCGTCTCTACAACGAGATGCTCTCCTACGAGGATGAAATCGACCGTATCCAGCAGAAATATAACCGAGAAATTGTATCTGAACTTACTGGGCTTCAAGGTGATGAGCTGCTCGACTTCATGATGTACTGCCGCTTCAACTACTACGACCTGGTGCGCTGGAGCGACGAACAGATCCGCGAGAAAATACGGTCCAACTATTTCAATTACCAATACGACAAGATTACCAATGACAAACAATAGCGACTTTTGGAAGAAAAACTTTTCGTGGTGGCACTTGGCCGGCATGGCCGTGGCTGTGCTGTTAGCGATGCTTTACTGGTATAAATCCGGCCAGTTTTCCGACAATATCCTCAAGAAAAGTCCCGTTTTGATGGCTCTTTGGGGCATTCTGACCGGCTACATTCTCGTCGATCTGGTGAAGTCGAGCAAAAAACGCGACAACGAAAATCCCCATTGAGTGTTATTGTCTGTCGCCTGATAACAAAAAATATTACCTTTGCGCCTTCAAACAGCGAATAAGATTATAAACTAAAATAAAGCATTATGACAGAAAAACTACAAACTTTGAGAGACAGCGCGGCCATGAGATGGACCGCTTTGCTGTTGCTGGCCTTGGCCATGTTCTGTTCGTACATCTTCATGGACATCCTTTCGCCCATCAAGGACCTGATGCAATCGACAAGAGGCTGGGACTCAACCGCTTTCGGTACGATGCAGGGCGCGGAGACGTTCCTGAACGTGTTCGTCTTCTTCCTCATCTTCGCGGGTATCATCCTCGACAAGATGGGTGTCCGTTTCACCGCAGTGCTTTCCGGCACCGTGATGCTCATCGGTGGTTTGATCAAGTACTACGCTGTTTCCGAGGCTTTCATCGGCAGCGGTGTGGAGACCTGGTTCACCAACCATCTCAACTACATCCCCGGTTTCCAGGAACTGGGTGTGGCTCCGTTCTATGAGGGGATGCCCGCTTCCGCCAAAGTGGCCGCAGTCGGTTTCATGATCTTCGGTTGCGGTGTCGAAATGGCCGGCATCACTGTTTCCCGCGGTATTGTGAAATGGTTCAAAGGCCGCGAGACCGCGTTGGCCATGGGTTCCGAAATGGCCCTCGCCCGCCTCGGCGTCGCCACTTGCATGATTTTCTCACCCTTCTTCGCCAAGTTGGGTGGCACCATCGACGTGTCCCGTTCTGTGGCATTCGGTGTGGTGCTCCTCTGCATCGCCCTGATGATGTTCATCGTCTATTTCTTCATGGACAAGAAATTGGATGCCCAAACCGGCGAGGCTGAAGAGAAGGACGACCCTTTCAAAGTGTCCGACATTGGCAAGATCCTCTCTTCCGGCGGTTTCTGGTTGGTGGCTCTCCTCTGCGTGCTCTACTACAGCGCCATCTTCCCGTTCCAGAAGTATGCCGTGAACATGCTGCAGTGTAACCTCACGCTCGTTGAAGCCTCTCCCGATACTTTCTGGGGCGGCAGTTCTGTTACTATTATCCAATATCTCATCATGTTGGCGGTGGCCGTCTGTTCTTTCACCAGCAATTTCTCCAAGAATAAAACCGCTAAGGTCGGTCTGATGGCGTTGGCTGTCGTGGCCTTGATTGTCTATTGCTGGATGGGTTACATGCGTGGCACGGCTGAGACCATCTTCGCCGTCTTCCCGCTGCTCGCCGTGGCCATCACCCCGATCCTTGGCAACTATGTCGATCACAAGGGTAAAGCTGCTTCCATGCTGATGATTGGTTCTTTGTTGCTGATTATCTGTCACTTGACCTTCGCATTCATTCTGCCGCAGTTCAAAGGCAACGCTGCCGGCGGTGTCATCGTGGCTTACCTGACCATTCTCGTGCTCGGCGCCTCTTTCTCCTTGGTGCCCGCCGCTTTGTGGCCGAGCGTCCCGAAATTGGTCGATGAGAAGATCATCGGTTCCGCTTACGCTTTGATTTTCTGGATCCAGAACATCGGTTTGTGGCTCTTCCCGCTGCTTATCGGCAAAGTGCTCGACAAAACCAATACCGACATTATCGACCAAATGAACGCCGGACTAATTGACGCGGAAACAGCTGCCGTCTCTTACGACTACACCTGGCCGTTGGTGATGCTGGCTTGCTTGGGCATCGCCGCCCTCATTCTCGGTATCGTCCTGAAGGCTGTCGATAAGAAACAGAACCTCGGTCTGGAGGAACCGAACATCAAGTAATCTATTGATGCGCAGAATATTGCTTCTCAGAAATAACAAAAAGGACATCCGGATGGGTGTCCTTTTTTTATGTTTGGTGATAGTTGAAAATAGCAATGTGCAAAAGGAGAAAAATGTATTTTTGCGCCTTTGCAGATTAAAGCCTTCAATATGCATTACTTCTACTCTCCCGACATATTCCAACCTTTCGTCGCTTTAAGCAACGAAGAATCAGAGCATTGCGTTCGTGTAATGCGGCATCGCGAGGGCGATGTCGTGCGCGTTACCGACGGTCGTGGCCATCTGGCGGAAGCGGTCGTTGCAGATGCGCATCCGAAAAGATGTCTTTTGGAAATCCGGCAGGAAATTGTGGACAATATGTTGACACACAATGGTTTGCATTTGGCCATCGCGCCCACAAAAAATGCTGACCGCATGGAATGGCTTTTAGAGAAGGCCATAGAAATCGGCGTGTGCTCGCTCACGTTCCTGCAGTGTGACCACTCCGAGCGCACGCGCCTTAACCTCGATCGCCTGCAACGGCTCGCCATAGCCGCATTAAAACAGTCGCAAACCAGGTGGCTTCCAGAACTTTGCATGGCGAAATTCAGGGATTTTATTCTACAAACCAATGAAAAACAAGCAGATAAGTTCATTGCTTGGTGCGATGAAAACAACCAAAGGCAGTTGGTGAACGCTCCTCGTCACTATTCCGATATGATTTTGCTCATTGGTCCGGAAGGGGACTTTAGCCCGGAAGAGATTGATTTGGCGAGAAAATCCGGCTACCTGGAGGTGAAGCTTGGCGACCGTCGTTTGCGCACCGAGACTGCAGGGCTCTATGGTTGTTTGGCAGCGTCGCTTCCCTTTATCCGACGATAGGTTCCAAGCCTTTTTTTTGTATTTTTGCCTCTCCTTTAAATTACGCAAAAGATGACGAAGAAACTTCTCCTGATAGATGCCATGGGCTTGATTTTCAGAGCCTACTATGCGATGATCAAGAGTCCGCGATTCACAAGCAAGGGGCTGAACACCTCCGCGATGCTTGGTTTCACCAACTCGCTGTACGAGGTACTCAAAAATGAGAAGCCTACTCACGTGGCCGTGGCTTTCGACACGGGTGCGCCCACGTTCCGGCATATCGAATATGAACACTATAAGGAGAACCGCGAAGCCACGCCCGACGACATCGTGCAGTCCGTTCCCTATATCAAGCGCATCCTCGATGCCTTTCAGATCACAATGGTCGGCATTGATGGCTATGAAGCGGACGATTTGGTTGGATCGCTTGCAAAACATGCTGAAATCGAGGGGTTTGAAGTATTAATGCTCACCTCCGACAAAGACTACGGGCAGCTGGTTTCCGACCACATCCGCATGTATAAGCCTGGCAAGTTCGGTCAGCCGGCGGAAATCCTCGGCGTGGAGGAAATCTGTGCGAAATACAAGATCGCCCGCCCCGAACAGCTCATCGACATGCTTGGCCTCTGGGGCGACACCTCCGACAACATCCCCGGTGTGCCCGGCATCGGACAGGTGCGCGCCCAGAAACTGCTCGCCAATTACGGCAGCATTGAGGAGATGTACGCTCGCAATTTCGATCAGGACAACGAGAAGACTCGCACGCTCATGAACCAGTACAAGGAGCAGGCTTTTCTATCCAAAGAGCTGGCTACCATCATGATAGACATCCCGATGGAATACAACTTCGAAAATATGGTCTATCTCGGCCCCGACCCGCAGAAACTCAAGGCCATTTTCGACGAGCTGGAGTTCAAAGCCCTCACCAAGCGCATCTTCACCGATTTGTCGCTACAGATGCCGCAGCCCCAAGCCGCCCCCGATCTCTTTTCCCCGGTGGAGGAAACTGCCTCGCAAAATAATGAGGAATTCCCATTCCCCAAAACCGTCTTGGAACTTCCCAAAATCGTGGAAATATCTTCGTTAGAAAATATAATAGGTGCAGATCCACGTGATCCGCGGAGATTAGAAATTGAGCGAAGCGAAACAATCTATTTTACGTGGATATTCCAGCAGGAGCGCATCGCGGGATTCGCCTTTGCTTTCGACGAAACCACCACCTACTGCCATTGGGTGGAGAATGAACATCGTCATTATCAGCAATTTATTCAATATATTTTCGGAAAACCGCACACTGTGGTCATGCATGACTGCAAAAACACCTACAAGTACCTGAAGTCGTTCCGTGTGGAGCCGAAATGCACTTTTTGGGACGTGCAGATTGCCCACTACCTGCTGGAACCCGAACGCAAACACCAGCTTGATGTTCTCGCACTAAGCTATTTCGACACGGAGTTGGCAGAGACCGGCAAAGCGTCGCCCGCGCCCGAGAACGAACAGCTCCTGTTACTGCAAAAACTCTATCCTTTGTTAGATAAGGAACTGAAAGAAAACAAGTTGTCAGACTTGTTCACGCAGATGGAGATGCCTCTGGTGCCCGTGCTGGCCGATATGGAATATACCGGCGTGAAGGTTGATGTGGCCACTTTGCAGCAGAATTCCGACAGTATGAATGCCGAAATCGCCGCCATCGAGCAGCAGATTTACGACTACGCCGGGGTGAAGTTCAACATTGGTTCGCCCAAACAGTTAGGGGAGATTCTCTTCGAGAAGATGAACCTGGTGAAGAACGCGCGGCTGACGAAGAGCAAACAGTACCAGACCGGCGAGGAGGTGCTCAAGAAGATGGCCTACAAGCATCCGATTGTGCCGCTGATTCTCGAATGGCGCAAGCTGTCGAAGCTGAAAACGACCTACATTGACGCATTGCCGCAGCTCATCAACCCGAAGACGGGGCGCATCCATTCCACTTTCACCCAAACGATTACGGCCACGGGGCGGCTCAGCTCCCTCAACCCGAACCTGCAGAACATCCCTGTGCGCACCGAGCGCGGCCGCGACATCCGCAAGGCCTTCGTGCCCTCCGACGGTAACGTCCTGCTCGCCGCCGACTATTCCCAGATCGAGCTCCGCATCGTCGCGCACGTGTGTCAGGACGAGCGCATGATCGAGACCTTCCGCAACAACGAGGACATCCACGCGACGATGGCTGCCCATATCTACGGCGTTGACAAAGAGGAGGTTACCGCCGATATGCGCCGGGCCGCCAAGACCGTCAACTTCGGGATTCTGTACGGCATCTCCGCCTTCGGTCTCGCCGACCGGTTGCAGATTCCGCAGGCCGAGGCCAAGCAACTCATCACCGACTATTTCCGCAGTTTTCCGAAAATATCTGATTATCTGAATGATACGTTAGATTTCGCCCGCCAACACGAGTACGTGGAGACGCTTATGGGCCGCCGCCGCAACATCCGCGACATCAACGCGAAGAACGGCGTCTTGCGGGCCGCTGCCGAGCGCAACGCCATCAACGCACCCATCCAGGGCACTGCCGCCGACCTCATCAAAATCGCCATGGTGCGCATCCATCAGACGATGAACGAGCGGAACATGCGCAGCAAGATGATTCTGCAAGTCCACGACGAGCTCATCTTCGACACCTGTCCCGATGAATTGGAATCTCTAACTGAAATCGTGAGAGACTGTATGTCCAATGCTATGCAACTTTCTGTACCATTGGATGTTAATATTAATAGTGGACACAATTGGTTAGAGGCACACTGATTCTTGTTCCATATCCCTTTTATCTCTATCTATTTGCATAATTATCAGAAAGTGAAAGATATAGACAAAAGTACGCGTCCTATTCTTTGGCTAATAGTCATGGTTCTTTTCACTCCTGTGGTTGGGTTGTTTCTCAACTACGATGTCTTCAAGTTAGGGAGTATGCTTTTGTTGCTGATTTGGATAGTGGTACTGCTGATTCCATACGTCCTAACACAGAAAAAATGGCTGTACATCGCTGCCGCGAGCTTGCTGTTTGTGGATGGATTCGTCAACCTTTTCCACTGGATTGTGCTCAAATGCCCACTGAATGCCTCGTCTATCTTTGTGTTTTTGAACACCAACTTCAACGAAGCGTCGGAATTTATGGCCATCAAAATGACGCCTTTGTTATTGCTGTTTATCCCTTATATCGCATTGTTTATCATTGTGTTAAAGCGTATTCCGCAACTCTCGTTCCAGTCGAAAGGCGAAATTTTCGTGTGGTCAGCGTTGTGGTTGTTTGTGGCAATTTATTTTGCGGACAATATCATCCACAAACGTTTTCTCCGAAGCGCAGTACCTGACGTGGAATGTGCTGTAATTTCGTTTATTAAGGAATCGGAAGAGTACAACAAATTGGAAAGCCGCAACCTTTTCCAACTCAACGCTGAACTCACAACCGATGATCCCACGCTGGTCGTGATCGTCGTTGGCGAGTCGTGTAATCGCAACCATATTTCCCTGTACGGATACAAACGCGAAACCACGCCCCGGCTGAAGGCGAGACAAGACATCTTGGTGTTCGACAATGTGGTGAGCGCCAACTCCAACACCTTGTATTCAGTGATGAACTTCCTGACTGAGAACAACATGGAGCATCATCTCCCGCTTGACAGCTGTATCCACATTTTCGATGTGCTGCACTCAACCCCGTACCGGTCGTATTGGATTTCAAATCAGGCACCTATCGGACTTTGGGAGAATGGTGTGACCAACTTGGTTCAGAACGCAGACGTAAAAACATTCGTCAATGTCACTTCCAGTTCATCAATGGAGAGCACCCAGACGGCATCTTACGACCAAAGGCTTTTCGAACCGCTTCAGTCCGCACTCACCGATACAGCGAAACACAAGGTCGTTTTTCTTCACCTTTTAGGTTGCCACACCCAATATAACAAACGTTATCCCAGCGACTTTGCTCTTTTTGAGGAGAAAGGCGACAAACGCACCCGAGTCATCAACAGCTATGATAACGCAGTGTATTACAATGATTTCATTGTCGATAGTGTTTTCTCTATGTTGAAGGCCTACAGCCTGTTACATCAGAAGGTGCGGGTTTCGGCCCTGTATTTCTCCGACCACGGCGAGAATGTTTACGATGAAGGCGACTATTGCGGACACAACTACTCGGACAGAATACCCCGCGCCAATGTGGAGATTCCGTTTATCCTGTGGCTGTCGCCTTCGCAAAAGGAATACCTTGATGCACATAATTGCCTTGTTGAAAGCCAGTTGCATACGCCGTATATGATCGATGACCTTTTTCACACAATCATAGACCTCTGTGGCATCGCGACCCCTTGCTTCGACAAAACCAGAAGTTTCCTCAACCCCGACTTCGACTCATCCCGTCCGCGCATCCTTGAGGACGGAAATGCGTATAAAGCCAAAGAAACAAACTGATTATAAGACATTTACTTTTATCAAAAGGCTGTTTTTTCTGGAAACTTCCTTACGTGAAAAAAAAATGTATCTTTGCAGGTTTTAATTTTGGATAAGAATGTTTACTGGAATTATAGAGAAAACGGGTAAAATCGTTAAGATTGAACAAGATAGAACCAATTTCGACTTCACGCTGGAAGTGGACTTCGCGGAAGAGTTGAATATTGACCAAAGCATGGCGCACGATGGCTGCTGTCTCACCATCGTGAAATTAGACAAGGAAAAGAAACAATATGTGGTGACCGCCATGGAGGAAACAATGCTGAAGACCAACCTCGGCACCTGGAAAGTGGGCGACGAGGTAAACCTCGAACGCAGTATGCGTATGGACGGCCGCTTCGACGGTCACATCGTGCAAGGCCATGTTGATCAGACGGCTGTATGTGAAAAAGTGGTGGATGAGAACGGCAGCTGGCGCTTCTACTTCACCTACGACCCCGACAAGAACAATTTCACCGTGCCAAAGGGTTCCATCTCCGTCAACGGCGTGAGTCTCACCGTGGTAGATTCCGAAAAAGGCCGTTTCTCCGTGGCCATCATCCCCTACACCTACAAAGTCACCAACTTCCACAACCTGAAGCCCGGCTCCGTGGTCAACATCGAGTTCGATGTCTTCGGGAAATATGTGCAACGCCTTCTCGACGAATATTTCGCCAACCGGGAAAAATAAAACTGCCAATTCTTCGTTATTCACGCTTCACTAAAAAACGAATCTCATTGAAAAAGAAAACAAAAATATTCGTCAGAATTGCCACCGGTCTGCTTGTCATCGCAGCACTGGCGGGTTGCTCCACCTCGAAAAACACCTTCCCGAACCGTGCTTACCATAACGTAACTTGCAGGTATAACGTCTATTGGAACGGGAACCAAGCGATGAAGGAAGCCGAGAAAGAGCTGGCCAAGCTGTCGAAGGACAACTACACGGCCACGTTGCCCATCTACAACTATCCTGACAAGACCGAACTGGGACCTTGTCTGTCGCATTTGGACCGCACCATCGAGAAATCGTCGAAGGCCATCCACAAGCACTCGATGATGTTCAAGGGCAAGGAATATGTCAAAACCATCGACGACGCCTACTTCCTGATGGCCAAGTCGTATTTCTACAAGCAGGACTACGTGCAGGCGCAGCGTGTGCTGAACTACATTGTGCACACTTACCCGAAGTCGAATATCCGGAACGAGGCGGAGGTGCTGCTGGCACGCACGCAGATTCGCCAGGGCTATTTCTCCAGCGCGGATGAGTTGCTGGAGACCATCCGCTACATGAACGAGAAAAAGAACAAGAAAAATTTCGCCGTGCTCTTCAACGCGGCCAAGGCGGAATACCACCTCACCGCTCCCGACGGGGATAAGCAGGAGGCCATCGACTATATCGGGAACGCGCTGGCCAACCACCCTAAACGGGAATTCCGCACGCGCCTGCAGCTGATTCTCGGCGAACTCTACGAAAACCTCGGGCAGCAGGCCGAAGCGCAGAAGAACTTTAAGGAAGTCATCAAGAAATCCAACAATTACGAGATGACATTCTGTGCGCAAATGCACCTCGCCGCCAACTACGACGGTACCGAATCCAACCGCAACGCCATCACCAAGCAGCTTAACAAGATGCTGGAAGACAAGAAGAACGAGAACTACCGCGACCAGATCTACTACGCATTCTCCGAAATCGCCCGAATCGATGAGGAGACCGACTTGCGCATGGAATATCTCGCAAAATCGGTGTCCGCCTCCACGGAAAACAACTATCAGAAGACCTTTTCCAGCATTACTTTGGCCGACCTTTACTTCGAGGAGAACGAGTACCGCGAAGCGCAGCACTACTACGACACGGCCATGCTGGCCATCCCGAAAAACTACCCCAACTATGAGGAGTTGCGGAAGAAATCGAATGTGCTGAAGGATTTGGTGGACAAACTGGACGAGATAGACCTGCAAGACAGCCTGCTGCGCATCGCCAACCTGCCGGAAGGCCAGCGAAACGCCTGGGTCAGGAAAATGATTGCCGACTACACGGAAGCCGAGCGCAAGGCCGCCGCCGAAGAGGCCGAACGTATGCTCGCCATGCAGAACGCCGCCTCCTATGCCAACATCAACAATCAAAGTGGCGGCAACGGCAAATGGTACTTCTACAACCAAGCTTTGGTGACTGCCGGACAGCAAGACTTCTACCGCCGCTTCGGCAACCGTAAGCTGGAGGACAACTGGTTCATCAGCAACAAGGCCCAGATCTCCTTCGATGACATGGCGCTCATGAACGACCCGTCGTTAGCCAAAGACACGGTCGATTACGATGAGGACGGCAATCCGATTCCCAAACGTGAGACCGACCCCAAGAAAGAGGCCTACTATTTGCAGGATCTTCCTCTGACACCGGGAGCCAAAGATACGGCTAATGCCATCATTGCCAAGGATTTGTACGAGACAGGTTTCATGTATCAGGACCTGCTGGGCGACACCAAGCGCGCTTGTGCATCCTTCGAGTCGCTGCTGCAACGCTACCCGAAGAGCGAGTATGCCCTGCCCGCCATCTACATGCTCTATACGCTCTACCAAAAGAGCGGGAATTCCAAAGCTGAAACCTATAAAAACACCATTCTCACCCAATACGCGGAAACCGACTACGCCAAACTGATTCAGGATCCGAACTATTACCAGAAATTGGCTGCCCGGGAGAAGACACTGGAAAGCCAATATGAGCAGGTGTATGCGGACTTCACGAATAAGCGCTGGAAAAATGTGGTTGCCGCTGCAGATGCCGCTATTCCGAATTGCACCGACGCCACCCTTCAGTCGCAGTACGCCTATCTCCGCGCCATCGCCGCCGGACAGGTCTATAATCAGGATACGCTCATTGTGGGAATGACGAACATCGTCACCAAATACGCGCAGGAGCCGGTGGCGGAACTGGCCCGCTACTATCTGTCGAACTTCTCGAAAGAGCAAATCCAAAAGAGTATGGGCGTTGAAGCGGGCGACACCGTGAAAAACGAAGCGCTGCAACAGGTTGTCAAGGCCAATGAGCCCCAAAAGCCGAGCGCTTTCGTCTTCAATGCCAAGGATCAGCACTACATTGTCCTGTTAGTGAAAACGGCCGAATTGCCCCTGCAGACCATCAAACAGAACATCACGACCTTCAACAAAACCTATTTCAGTCTTAAAAAATTGACTGTCAGCAGTTTCTTTATTGACAATCAACGGCAGATGGTTACCATCTCAAAATATGAAGACAGTGCTGATGCCATGGACTACTATCAGATTTTAGTGAAGGACGAGGTGTTCAAAGGGGACATTGACAAGGGGAGTATTGTGGTGTATGCCATGAGTAGCAACAACTATACCACGTTCTATAACAAACGTGCAGAACGGGAGAACTATCCCGCATTTTTCAAAGATAATTATCTTAAAAACCAATAAAAATCAGACGATTATGAAAGAAACCGATACTCGTGAATACAGTGGCGCAGCTGTGAATGTCATTGCGCAAGGGACCCAGTTGCAAGGCAACATGGTTACGGCTTCCGATTGCCGCATTGACGGTATGCTCCGCGGAAACATCGAATCCAAGGCCAAGATTATCGTCGGCAGAAGCGGTGTGGTGGATGGCAACATCAAATGTGCCAACATCGAAATCGAGGGCAGTGTGAAGGTGGAGTCCTTGATTGTGACGGAACTGCTTTCGCTGAAGGCCACCGCCAACCTGATTGGCAGCATTGAGACCAGCAAAATCGCCATTGAGCCTGGTGCGGAGTTCTCTGGTACTTGCAAAATGCGCAACAGTCGTCCAGTGGTGCAGCAGGCCGCTCCCCAACCTGAACGGAAATAGGGCATGTCAGGGCCCGCTACCTCCAAGAAGGATTCCCCCATCCATCAATATGCCACATACACGAATCTGGCCTTTGAGATGGGAGCCGTTATCGCTTTAGGTGTTTTTGGAGGGATAAAATTAGATAAACTATTGAATACCAGTCCTTTGTTTACAATTGTGTGCTCATTGGCTGGTATTGCGATTTCACTTTTTCTTATTATCAAGTCCACCTTGAAACCGCAAAAAAATCAGAAAAATGGGAAAAAAGATACCGATTAGGAAGTTTTCGTTTCGAATCATTGTGTTTTCTGTCATCATGGCGGGATTGGGGTTGCTGTTTCAGTGGCTATGCCCGCAATGGGCCACTCCTGCGATGCCTTTCATCGTGCTCTTTTTCTTTGTGATGACGCTCTTCACCATGTATGTGATTCTTCGCAGCGAGAACGGTCAGGATGGCAAAAAATTCGTCTCTTCCTACATGATTTCCCGTACGGTGAAAATCCTGTCTTGCCTGCTGTTTCTGTTCCTTTACATTTTTCTGAAACCAGATGATGCCATTCGGTTCGCCATTGCGTTCCTCGTCATCTATTTCCTCTATGCCATTTTTGAGGTCATCTTGTTGAAGAAGGAAAATGAATAAGAAGTCGCTGTTATACAACGGGAAATCCAAGCAGATTTTTGCCACGGAGAGCCAGAATTTCGTCATTATGGCCTTCAAGGACGATGAAACGGCCTACTATGGAGTGAAAAAATCCACCATTCCCAACAAAGGTGCATTAAACAATCGGATTTCTTCCATTTTGTTTCAATACTTGGAGAAAAATGGCATCCATACACATTTTGTGGAACGATTGGGCGAAAACGAGCAGTTGTGTCGCCGTGCCACCACGCTTCCCCTGGAGTTCATTGTGCGCAATGTGATTGCGGGCACGCTCTCACGTCGGCTTGATATCGAAGAAGGCACGGTCCCGGAACATACCATTTACGAAATATGCCTGAAAAGCGACATCCTTCGTGACCCGCTCATCAACCATTACCATGTGGAGGCCCTCGGATATGCCAAAGAGGAAACGCTGATACAAATCCGCGCGGTCATGCAACAAGTCAATGAACTGCTCACCGATTTGTTCCATAAGATTCACATTGATTTGATTGACTTCAAAGTGGAATTCGGCTTTGACAGCGATGGACAGTTGATGCTCATAGATGAAATATCTCCCGACACCGCCCGTTTTTGGGATTCTGACAGTCACGAGAAGCTCGACAAGGATCTGTTCAGTCGTGATCTTGGGGACATCAAAGTGGCATATACAGAAGTTTTGGCCCGTCTTGAAACCTATTTACAAAATGGATAAGAAAACGTTGCGGCAAGCCATTCGCACCGCAAAGAAACAACACACGCAAGAGGAACTTTCAATCCAATCGGAAGCGGTGCTCGCAAAGCTCGCCGGTCACCCTCGCTTTCTTGCCGCCGAACGGGTAATGCTTTATGCTTCGCTGCCCGATGAGGTGCAGACGCTGTCGTTTATCGAGGATTGGCGGTATCGGAAAACCGTGATTCTTCCAACGGTGGCGGGTGACGATATCGTTCCGGTGGAGCTTGCCGCCGGGATTACGTTTGCGGAGGGTGATTTCCATATTCCCGAGCCGCAGAACCAGCCTTACACGGGCGATTTCGACCTTATTGTGGTGCCTGGCATGGCCTTTGACAAGGCGGGACACCGCCTCGGGCGCGGAAAGGGTTACTACGACCGTTTCCTGGCAAAGCATCCGAATGTGCATACCATCGGTATTTGTTTTGATTTCCAATTGGTTCCGGAAGTCCCTTCCGAGCCCCATGACCGCCTCATGGACGAGATCTTATGCCCCTAACTTCCACCTATAAAACTCGTGCCATAAACCGTTTGACCAAATCAAAAAAAACGTACTTTTGCAGGTTTTAATAATCTGCCAAGTCGTGAATACAATCGAGCAACATTTTCAAGAAATTCTTCAGGATAGAAAGCCCGAAAATCTTTACAATCCAATCACTTACATTTTAATGCAGCCGGGCAAACGATTGCGTCCCCAGTTGGTGCGCATGGCTTCTGGAATGTTCGGCGGCGACCCGGAACAGACAGAACTGGTCGCCACTTCTTTTGAGATGCTGCACAACTTCACTTTGATTCATGATGATATCATGGACAAGGCCGATGTCAGGCGCGGCCAGCCGACTGTCTATAAGAAATGGAACAGCAACATTGCCATATTGTCGGGCGATGCGCTCGCCGTGATGGCCATGCAACAGCTCCTCAAGCTGCATTGTGCACCGGAAACCGTCTTGGATCTTTTGGCACTTTTCGCCCAAACAGCCTTGGAGGTGTGCGAGGGTCAGCAGTATGACCTGGACTTTGAATCCGAGGAGACTGTATCCATAAACGACTATATTGGCATGATTCGTCTGAAAACCGCCGTCATGTTCGCGGGCTGTTTGAAGGCTGGGGGGCTTCTTGCCGGAGCCGACGATGCCAGCCTCCAAGCTCTCTATGACTTGGGCATCCATTTGGGGTATGCCTTCCAACTGGCTGACGATTTGCTGGATGTGTATGCCGATGAAAGTGTGTTCGGAAAAGCTGTGGGCGGAGACATCAAGGACAACAAGAAGACGTTTGTATATCTGAAGGCACTTGAATTGGCCGACAAAACGCAGCAAGACGAGCTACATCGCCTGTTTTCCTCTTCCGATACGAATGAACAGGAAAAATTTTGCCGCGTGAAAGCCATTTTTGATGCTGTAAATGTGAAGGAGTTCACAGAAAAGGAAATAAACCGATACACGAATCTCTGCTTGGAGGACATTGAACGCATACATGCCCAAGAGGAGAGCAAGACGGTTGTCATTTCCCTTGTTAACCAACTCCAAAGCCGTAAAAAATAGAGATGGCGCAGGACAACAGCAATCGCTATTATATCATTCTGGCGGCTCTCGGCATCCTGTTGCTGGTTTATACCGCCAGGCTTTTCCATTTGCAGGTTTTGGACAAGTCGTATCGCCGGAAGGCTGATGAGAACGCCATCCGTGAAAAGACCATCCACCCTGCGCGGGGCTTCATTTATGATCGCAACGACTCCCTGATGGTCTATAACGACGCCGCCTACGACTTGATGGTGGTGCCCAACGAGTTGCGTCCTTTCGACACGGTGGAACTCTGTCGCGTGCTGGATTTGGAAATCGGAGAGGTAAGGAAGAAAATCGAGAAAGCCACCAAGTATTCCCGCAGCGTGCCGTCGCTGTTCAAACAGCAGATCTCCAAGGAGGACTACGGCTACCTTCAGGAAAAGATGTCGGAGTTTCCGGGGTTTTTCGTGCAGAGCCGCACTTTGCGTTCCTATCCGCAGCCCATTGCGGCACATATTCTCGGTTACGTCAGCGAGGTGGATGAGCAGGATGTGGAGAATGACACCTACTACAAGATGGGCGACTATATCGGCAAGAGCGGCATCGAGAAGGCTTACGAGCCGGTGCTGCGCGGCATCAAGGGCAAGCAGAAGGTG
Source organism: Bacteroidales bacterium (assembly GCA_017527945.1). Next base: position 17,787 of record JAFXPL010000090.1, read on the forward strand.
CTGGTTGACGTGCACAACCGCGAAGTGGGTCCCTACAACAACGGCGAGGAGGACATTGTGGCGGTGCCGGGCACTTCGATCTGGAGCACCCTTGACATGCAGCTGCAGCGTTACGGGGAGGAGTTGATGGCGGGCAAGCGCGGTGCCATCGTCGCCATTGAACCCAAAACCGGCGAAATCCTCTGCCTGGTCTCCAGTCCCAACTACGACCCTAACCTCTTGGTGGGTACCGCCCGACCCAAAAACTACGGCAAGCTGGTGATGGATCCCGAGAAACCGCTGTTCAACCGTGCGTTGCAGGCGGCTTATCCGCCCGGCTCCACCTTCAAGTTGGCCAACGGGCTCATCGCCCTGCAGGACGGCATCATCACCCCGTCCTCCGTCTATTCCTGCTCCGGCGGCGGCTACCACATCGGCAGCCACGTCGTGCATTGCCACAACTGCGGAGGACTCAACATCTACAGCGCCATCCAACGGTCGTGCAACACCTTCTTCTGCCGCGCCTACTACAATATTCTCTCCAATCGCGTCAAATACAAGAACATCGACGAGGCCTATACCGCATGGCTCGACTATATGAGCTCCATGGGCTTCCTGCAGGTGTTCGACACTGACCTGCCCTACGAGCTGAAAGGGCGCATCCCGACGGCGGAATACTTCGACAAGAAGTACAACAACAGCTGGAACGGCAACACGGTGGTGTCGATGGGCATCGGGCAGGGCGAAGCGGCGGTCACCCCCCTGCAGATGGCCAACATGCTGGCCGTGATTGCCAACAAGGGCTACTACATCCGGCCTCACGTGGTGCGCGCCATCGGCCATAAAGACAGTTTGAACACCCAATTCAACGACAGGATAAATTCCAAGATTGAGCCGAGGCACTTTGAGACGGTGTTGCAGGGCATGCGGCAAGTGGTGACCGCCGGTACCGGACGCGGGGCTGCGATTCCCGGCATCGAGGTGGCGGGCAAAACCGGCACTGCCCAGAACCCCCACGGGCGCGACCACTCCGTCTTCGCCCTCATCGCCCCCGCCAACGACCCGCAAATCGTCATTTTCTGCTTGGTGGAGAACGGCGGCTTCGGCGCCACCGTGGCCTGCCCCATCGCCAGCCTCATGGCCGAATTCTACCTCAACCGAAAAGTGGAACGCAAAGATCTCGAAAACCGAATGAAAGAACTCAAAGTCAAATAAGCTATGCCGAAGTTAGACTCCCGCAACAAGATTACCAAAGGCTTCGATGTCAAACTGATATGCTATTATCTTGCATTAGTCCTCATCGGTTGGATTACCATCTATTCCACCTGCTACATTCCCGATGGTTCCGCCCATATCTTCGACTTCTCCCAGCCCTACAGCAAACAGATGCTTTGGATTGGGACGTCATTTGTCTTGGCTATTGTCATCTTGCTGATAGACACGGGAATCATTCAGCACTATGCCTACTTTTTCTACCTTTTCTGTCTCTTCTTGATGGTTTTGGTCCTTTTCATCGGTGCTGAGATCAACGGTGCGAAGTCGTGGATTAAAATCGGAAGTTTTAGTTTGCAACCAACAGAGTTTATGAAAGTTGCGACGGCGTTGGCAATGGCCAAGTTCATGCACGAGGGCAAGACCGACAATCAGCGGAGATATGTGTGGATCGGCCAAATCGCCCTTATCGCTATCCCCGTAGTGGTGGTGATGCTGCAGCACGACGCCGGATCCGCCTTGGTGTTCGCTTCCTTCATCATCCTCTTCTACCGCGAAGGGCTAAGCACCGAATTCATCGTTCTCGGCCTTATCGCCGCTGTTCTCACTATCATCACCCTGAAACTAAACGAAACATACGCCATTGCTCTGCTTACGGCCGTCTTCATCGGCTTCATGATTTACAACCGAACGCAGAAAAAGAAAATGCGGCGCAATGTCATGATCTATGTGGCCAGCATTGTATTTGTTTTCTCCGTTGATTTCCTCTATGAGCACGGTTTCGAGCCGCACCAGAAGCAGCGTATCGACACCATCTTGGGCAAAACCTCCGATCCCTTGGGCGCCGACTTCAACCTCAACCAGTCGAAAATCGCCATTGGTTCCGGCGGACTGTTCGGCAAGGGCTACCTCAAAGGCACCCAGACGAAACTCAAGTTTGTGCCCGAGCAGAGCACCGACTTCATCTTCTGTGCCATCGGCGAAGAATGGGGCTTTTTTGGTACCCTCGTGGTCTTCGGACTCTATGGCGCCTTAGTCTTCCGAATCCTTAAATTATCTGAAAAACAACGAAATCCGTTCGTCCGATACTACGGCTACGGAATCGCCGGCATCTTCATTGTCCACTTTTTCATCAACATCGGCATGACCACAGGTCTGCTCCCCATCATCGGCATCCCTTTGCCCTTCATCAGTTACGGCGGTTCCTCCCTCTGGGCCTTCACCATGATGCTGTTCTGCTTCATCAAACTCAATGACAATTAGTGATTTGTGACTTAAAAACTATAACCCATTAACCGAATAACCCATTATGACCGAAACCTCTATTTCTGTGCTGACCCACATGGCCACGGGAAATACTGGAACCCAGCCGGTGGCGTGCGTTCCACTGCCTCAGTCTGGTTCGCATCGCCGCTACTATCGCCTCTTTTTCGAGGACAACAGCACCTTGATTGGTGCGTACAACGACGATGTGGCCGAAAATCGGGCCTTTTTCGAATACACTCGTTTCTTTGCTGCCAAAGGACTGAACGTTCCCACTTTGATCGCTGTCCACGAAGACCAAAAGCACTACCTGCTGAACGACCTCGGCACACAGACCTTGTACGACAAGTTGTGTGAGATTCGCAAAAACAATGGTGATTTCCAAGAAGTTATGGCTGATTATCGAAAAGTGGTGGCCGCGCTGCCGAAGTTCCAGCTGACTGCCAAAGAGGGGTTGGACATGTCGGTGGCCTATCCTCGCGCCGCCTTCGACCGTCAGTCCATGCAATGGGACCTCAACTATTTCAAGTACTATTACCTCAAAATGGCCTACATTCCGTTCAACGAGCAACTGTTGGAGGATGATTATCAGCGGTTTATGGACTTTCTGCTCTCCGTTGACGACGACTATTTCCTCTACCGGGATTTCCAGTCGCGAAACATCATGGTGAATGGGGATGACGTGTGGTTTATTGACTATCAGGGAGGCCGGAAAGGTGCGCTGCAATACGACATTGCCTCGCTGCTCTACGATGCCAAGGCCGACCTCGCCCCTGAAGTCCGGGAGGAGCTGCTGGAATGCTACTTAGACAACCTGTCGCGTCTCATCCCTGTGGACCGGGCGAAATTCACTGCCCATTTCAACGCTTTTGCCCTTATCCGCATCATGCAGGCGATGGGCGCCTATGGTTACCGGGGCTACTTCGAGCGGAAGGCGCACTTTTTGCAAAGCGTCCCCTACGCCATCCGCAACCTATGCTATCTGCTGCAGCAAAATGCGCTGCCCGCCAATCTGCCGGAGTTGCGGCAGGTTCTGCAGACTGTTGTAGAAAATTACGTGGAAAACAAATCGCAACAAACAGATATACTGACCGTTACAGTTCAGAGTTTTTCGTATAAGAAGGGGATCCCGGATGACACCTCTGGAAACGGCGGCGGGTTCGTGTTCGACTGCCGCGCCCTGCCCAACCCCGGCCGTGAGAAACAGTATGCTACATTCACCGGCAAGGACGACTGCGTGATTCGGTATCTTCAGCAATACAAGGAAGTGGAAGTATTTGAAAACCATGTATTTGCAATTGTCGATATGTCGGTGGACAACTACTTGGAGCGCAAGTTCACTCATCTGACAGTCAACTTCGGATGCACCGGCGGCCAGCACCGCTCCGTCTATTTTGCCGAGCGCACTGCCGCGCATCTTCGTGCCAAATACCCGCAAATCTGTGTGGAATTGCGGCATTCGAATCCAATGGTTTGAGAGACATGGAACGAGGCCGCCTTTCATACAAGGAGAGAAAACTTTCTTTAGGAGTGTGCGTAATTTGTGTACATTTGCACAGTTTTTCGAAATAAAATCAAAACATTAAAAATCAATACTTTATAGTATGAAACAGTTAATAGAATGTGTTCCTAATTTTAGTGAAGGCAGAAACCAAGACATCATCAACCAGGTGGCCGATGTCATCCGTCAGGCAGAAGGCGTGACGTTGTTGGACGTGGACCCCGGTGCCACCACCAACCGCACGGTCGTCACCTTTGTGGGCGAGCCCGACTATGTGGTCGATGCCGCCGTGAAGCTCATCGCCAAGTGCCAGGAGCTGATCGACATGCGTAACCACCACGGCGACCACCCGCGCTTCGGCGCCACCGACGTGTGCCCGCTCGTGCCCATCGCCAACATCACGATGGAAGAGACTGTGGAGTATGCCCGCAAGCTGGCCGAACGGGTCGGCAAGGAGCTGAACATCCCCGTCTATTGCTACGAGAACGCCGCGTTCAAGCCCGAACGCCGCAACTTGGCCAACTGCCGCCAGGGTGAGTACGAAGCCCTGAAGGAGCGCATCACCTCCAAAGAGTGGAAGCCCGACTTCGGTCCCAACAAGTTCACGGAGAGCGTCGCCAAGAGCGGTGCCACGGCTGTGGGCGCCCGCGACTTCCTCATCGCCGTCAACTACAACCTCAACACCACCTCCACGCGCCGCGCCAACGCCATCGCCTTCGACGTGCGCGAGAAGGGCCGCCCGAAACGCGAGGGCAACAAGATCACCGGCAAGAAAGTGCTCGACGAGAACGGCAACGTGGTGATGCTCCCCGGCACGCTGAAGGGCACCAAGGCCATCGGCTGGTACATTGAGGAATACGGCATCGCCCAAGTCTCCATGAACATCACCGACATCAACGCCACGCCGCTGCACGTCGCCTTCGACGAGGTGACCGCCAAGGCCGCCAAGCGCGGTATCCGCGTCACCGGCGCCGAAATTGTGGGTCTCATCCCCAAGAAAGTGCTCATCCAGGCCGGCAAATACTACCTTGCCAAACAGAAACGCTCCCTCGGCATCGACGAGAAAGAGATGGTGAAGATCGCCGTGAAATCCATGGGCTTGGACGACCTCAAACCCTTCAACCCCGAAGAGAAAGTTATCGAATATCTCCTTGAGAAAGAGGATACTACGCCGAAGTTGGTCAATATGACCTGCACAGGTTTCGCCAACGAGACGGCTTCCGAGAGTCCGGCTCCCGGCGGCGGATCCATCTCCGCCTATATGGGCTCCCTCGGCGCCGCCCTCGGCACGATGGTCGCCAACCTCTCCTCCCACAAACCCGGTTGGGACGACAAGTGGGCATATTTCTCTGAATGGGCCGAAAAGGGACAACTCGTGAAGGATCAGCTGCTTGCTCTCGTGGATGAGGACACCAACGCCTTCAACGTGATCATGAACGCGTTCGGAATGCCGAAGGGCACGCCCGAAGAGAAGGAAGCCCGTTCGCAGGCCATCCAGGACGCCACAAAATACGCCACCGAAGTGCCGATGCGCACCATCGAGACCTCCTTCAAGGTGTTCGAGATTTGCGAGGCGATGATCAACAAGGGCAACCCCGCCAGCGTCTCCGATGCCGGTGTCGGTGTGCTCTGCGCCCGTGCGGCCGTCCACGGCGCCTACCTCAACGTCAAAATCAACGCCTCCTCGCTGAAAGACAAGGAGTGGGCCGAGATGATGATCAACAAGGCGCACGACTACGTGGTCAAGGCCGACCAAATCGAACGCCGTCTGATGAAGAAGACGGAGAAGGTGATCGGATGTTAGAGACGTGAGACGTCGGACGTAAGACTTTAGAAAATGCCGCTGTGGAGATGCGTTATGGCGCGAATTCACGGCGGCGTTTTTCTATTCACGGCTCACTATTCACTAAAAATTGTATCTTTGCCAACGTTGTTAAAGCTCGATTTTATGAAACGCTTACTCCATTGCATTTTCCTATTGGTCATCCTTTGTCCGGTGAAACTCCAGGCGCAAGAGGGTCAACCGTTGGATATGCTCATTGCCAGCACCGCCGATGCGCTTGTTGATTCGATGTATTCGTTCAACCATATCAGAGCCAAAGACGTGAAATTCGGTCATTTATATGATACGGCAATGTACATCCAAACGGGCAGCGGTTTTTCCAATGAGACCGTTAAATATATGGCTCATAAACTTAACGCTGTTTCCACTGAAAAAACCGGCTTTGTGACGATTTATACATACCAAAACGATAGTGAACAGATGTGGAAGGTGTCGAAAAAAGTCAAGTTAGATAAGAAAATGAACATTTTAGGGGGCCCACACGTGGAATTTCTTCACGACACCGTTTCCGTTACAGTCGGTTCTCGCTACTTAAGTTGGGAAAAATTCCACGGAAGAATGCGTTGGTGTATTGCCGTAAGCGATTGGATTAATTGCAAATATATCTATTCGAAAGCCGAAGAAAGATGGGTGATGGTGGAGAGCGACTTCGGCGGAATATGAAACGCACCACTGTCAATAACCCATAACCCATAACCATTAAAATTGTATCTTTGCACTCTCCAAAAAATCGGTCGGAATATGAAAGTACTACCCATAGGAATACAGACTTTTGAGAAAATGCGTTCAAACGAATATGCGTATGTGGACAAGACAGCCCTCTTTCCCAAATTGGTGCAAGGGGGGTATTACTTCCTGTCGCGTCCTCGCAGGTTCGGCAAAAGCCTCTTGCTCTCCACGCTGAAAGCCTTCTTCCAAGGGAAGCGGGAACTGTTCGAGGGGCTGGCCATCGCCGATATGGAGAAAGAGTGGAAGAGCTATCCTATCCTGTATCTGGATCTGAATGTCGGCTTATACACTTCCGTGGAAGGGCTGATAGCTGCCCTTGACTCCAATCTCACTTTATGGGAGGAGGAATACGGACTTCAGAAACTGGACAGCGATGTGGCCCAACGCTTCAAGAATGTTATTCTCTCTGTTTCGAAAAAGGAAGGGAAACAGGTGGTCGTCTTGGTGGACGAGTACGACAAGCCACTGCTGCAAGCCATTGACAACGAGCCGCTGCTGACAGAGTTCCGCAATATCCTCAAGGGTTTCTATTCCAACCTCAAGACCTGCGACGAGCACATCCGCTTCGCCTTCCTCACCGGTGTGACCAAGTTCTCGCACGTCAGCATCTTCAGCGACCTGAACAACCTGCAGGACATCTCGCTCAACAATGCATACGCGGACATTTGCGGCTTCACCGAGGAGGAAATCCGGCAG
>JAFXPL010000091.1 GCA_017527945.1 Bacteroidales bacterium
CCATTTTAACACACTGTCCGTTCCGATGGGCAATTCTGCTCTCTTCCGCTTTTTTGAGAATCTCAGGATTGTACCTCGGTTCATTTTCCTCTGTGATGGTCACAACGGCACCCAACTCCCTTATCGCAGAAAGAAGGAGGTCTATGGCCTTGCGGTTTTCGCTGTATTCTATTGTCACTGTACACATATCTTTATGCTTTGCTTTTTTTCCGCCGCAAAAATACACTTTTTATCTTCGCGGAAATAGTCTCGCGGAAAATAGTTTCACAACACTCCTTCGTGGCTCGCGGTGCTGGCCGTGTTGATGTCCAACTTCTTGAAGTTTTACCCCTTTCGTTTTTTCACAACATAAAAACCTGTGCGTTGTAACAGTTTGATTTATAAATAGTAATATCGCCTTTTGTTAAAAAAAATCAATGTTTTCTGGCATGTCCAGCAAATCATCCGCGTTTTTTCTTGACCTATACCCCAACTGGTGAAAGGCGTACTCGCTCTGCTTGTCCCCAATAAGCAATATGCTGACTTGACAGCGGCGCACCACCCATTCTATTACCCGCTTCTTGTGCGCGAGGGCGTTGCCCAATGTGAATGCCTGGCGTTCCATAGAGACGCGCCATGGCACGTCTCTACAGGTGTCCCTTAGACAAAACAACAGGGCCGCCACAACCAGACAGCCCTATTCATAATTCAGCATTCATCATTCTACATTAAAACGCTCCCAGCATCCATGCGATCAGCACCCCCAAATAGTTCCCGGCTGCGTAACCGGCGAGGCCGATGACGATGCCGCTGAGGAGCACTTTGCGGTTGCCCAAGGCCTCCACGATGGGCGGCACGAACGGCGGCGAGCAAAGCAGACTGATGTGGCCCACGGTGAAGAGGTCTCCTTCCACCTTGAAAATCTTGCAGATGATGACGTGCAGGATGATGGAGGTGATCATCACGAAGAGGATGAACCAGAGAATCTGCAGCGAACCCTTGAGGGCGTGGATGTCGAACTTGGAGGCCACCACCACACTGAAGATCAGGATGAAGAACATGCCCAACTCGAAAGTCTTGGGCAGGGCGCGCACCTTCGGGCTGAAGGAGGCGATGATGGCAAGGGTCGTGATGGTCAGGATGACGACGAGCTCGTTGAGCTTGCCCGCGATGAGCAGCGAGAGTCCCGCGCCGACGGCCAGCATCCCGAGGGAGAGCAGGAATCCGAGCATCATCTTGCCGAAAGTCTTGGGCTGAAGCATGCCATGGTAGTTTTCAAAGCTCTCGGCGTCAACGTTTTTTGTGTCTTCGGCCACGGTGTCGTCAGATTCTTTTGCGGGCAGCAGCCAGCGGAAGAATTTGTAGCCGCCGGCCACGATGAAGACGATGAACGGGAAGGTGGCGATTTCCTCGAAGGTCAGGGTCAGGGTGATGAGCGACGGATCGACTTCGAGCATGGTGCCCAAAGCGGAGAAGTTCATGGTGCCGCCGGTATAGATTCCGGTCATCATGGCCGCCACCCGGTCGAATTGCGGGATGCCGGCGTTGCGGAAGAGGAAATAGCCCGACACCACGGCAATCAGGATGGAGACCAGACCGCCCAGGAGCACCGCCATGGTCTTCGGCAGCGACTTCGTCCACAGTTTGAAATCCGAGTTGAAGAGCATCAGCGGGATGGCCAAAGGCACGGTGACGTTCATGAGCGTCTTCTGCATCGACTCGAGGGCTTCCGCGCCGGGTTCCGTACCCGTGGGCAGGAATCCGATCAACGCCGCGATGATGCCCACGGCATACGCCATAATGACGGTGCCGATGCTTCTTGCCCATCTGTACTTGTTGAACAACAAGATGATAAGGACTGGGATGATGAAATATCCGATGAGGGTAAAAACTGTAACCATAGGGTTTTGCTGTTTAAAATTTGAAACGGCAAAAGTACATTTTTTTGTGAATGGTGATTTGTGAATAGTGAACGGTGAATAGTGAACAGTGGTTTGTGAATAGTGAATGTGAATGGTGGACTGAGGTGCCCGAAGAAAAAAATCAGTGCGCAAGCGAATATTTTTTGTACTTTTGCAGCCTCATTAATATCAAAAGAAAAAAGTTAATATGCGTCCTGATTTCAGCAATATCGACTTCAAGAAGCTCCCGCAAAACCCGACGGATTTCCGTCAGTGGGAGAAAGATAACAACATCATTTCCAACTGGATGACCTCCGAGCAGATCCCTGTCAAGCAGGTGTACGGCGCGGACGACCTCCTCGGAATGGAGCACCTCAACTATGCGTCGGGCATCCCGCCGTATCTGCGCGGACCCTACTCGATGATGTACGTGTTCCGCCCGTGGACCATCCGTCAGTATGCCGGTTTCTCCACCGCCGAAGAGTCCAACGCCTTCTACCGCCGCAACCTCGCCGCCGGTCAGAAGGGCCTGTCCGTGGCCTTCGACCTCGCCACGCACCGCGGCTACGACTCCGATCACCCGCGCGTGGTCGGTGACGTGGGCAAGGCCGGTGTCGCCATCGACTCCATCCTTGACATGAAGATCCTCTTCGACCAGATCCCGCTCGACAAGATGTCCGTCTCCATGACGATGAACGGTGCGGTGCTGCCGATCCTGGCGTTCTACATCATCGCCGCCGAGGAGCAGGGCGCGACGCTCGACCAGCTGTCGGGCACCATCCAGAACGACATCCTCAAGGAGTTCATGGTGCGTAACACCTACATTTACCCGCCGGCACACTCCATGAAGATCATCGCCGACATCTTCGAGTTCACGGCCAAGAACATGCCGAAGTTCAACTCCATCTCCATCTCCGGCTACCACATGCAGGAGGCCGGTGCCACCGACGACATCGAGTTAGCTTACACGCTGGCCGACGGTTTGGAGTACCTCCGCGCCGGTGTGAACGCGGGCATGAGCGTCGATGAGTTCGCGCCGCGTCTGTCGTTCTTCTGGGCCATCGGCATGAACCATTTCATGGAAATCGCGAAGATGCGCGCCGCCCGTATGCTGTGGGCCAAGATCGTGAAGCAGTTCAATCCGCAGAACCCGAAGTCCATGGCGTTGCGCACGCACTGCCAGACCTCCGGTTGGTCGCTCACCGAGCAGGATCCGTTCAACAACGTCTGCCGCACCTGCGTCGAGGCCATGGGTGCCGCTCTCGGCCACACGCAGTCGCTGCACACCAACGCGCTGGACGAGGCCATTGCGCTGCCGACCGATTTCTCGGCCCGTATTGCCCGAAACACGCAGATTTACATTCAGGAAGAAACGCAAGTGTGCCGTTCCATCGACCCGTGGGCCGGCTCCTACTATATCGAAAGCCTCACGCACCAGATCGCGCACCGCGCTTGGGAGCACATCCAGGAGATCGAGTCGCTCGGCGGCATGGCCAAGGCCATCGAGACCGGCATCCCGAAGATGCGCATCGAGGAGGCTTCCGCCCGCAAGCAGGCCCGCATCGACTCCGGCAAGGAGTCCATCATCGGCGTCAGCAAGTACAAACTCGACAAGGAGTCCCCGATCGAGACCTTGGAGGTTGACAACACGACGGTCCGCGAGGCGCAGATCAAGCGTCTGGCCGAGCTTCGTGCCAACCGTAACGAGGAGGATGTGCAGGCCGCCTTGGAGGCGCTCACCGAGTGCGCCAAGACCGGCAACGGCAACCTGCTCGACCTCTCCATCAAGGCCGCGAGAGTGCGTGCTTCCTTGGGCGAGATTTCCATGGCGTTGGAGAAAGTCTATGGACGTTATAAAGCAAAAATCAACTTAATTTCAGGCGTGTACAGTAAAGAACAACAAGACAACGCCGCCTTCAAGCGGGCTTGCGAGCGTTGCAACGAATTTGCCAAGAAAGAGGGCCGCCGCCCGCGTATCATGATTGCCAAGATGGGCCAGGACGGTCACGACCGCGGCGCGAAAGTGGTTGCCACCGGCTATGCCGACATCGGTTTCGACGTCGATATGGGCCCGCTGTTCCAGACTCCCGAAGAGGCCGCCAAGCAGGCCGTTGAGAACGACGTGCATTTCTTGGGCGTCTCCTCCTTGGCTGCCGGCCACAAGACGTTGGTCCCGCAGGTCATCGAAGAGCTCAAGAAGCTCGGCCGCGAGGACATCATCATCATCGTGGGCGGTGTGATTCCGCCGCAGGACTACCAGTTCCTGTACGACTGCGGTGTTGCCGCCATCTTCGGCCCCGGCACGCGCATCGCCGACTCCGCGAACGCGATGCTGGATATCATCATGAATGAGTAATTAGGAATTAGAAATTAGGAATGGGAGTGGGGATTTGGACCTGCTCCCTTTTTTTGTATGTTACAGCAGTTTTAAAATGAAATGGGACATAATAGGAAGGATGGAAAGCCGCCGCTTTACCGGAAGGTGAACAAACGGACGCACAACGGGTGGTCGTGGTATCAATTCGGGCATGATCGATACAGATATGACAGAGGCAAAAAACAGGATTTTCTACCGGAAAGATTGCCGATAAAGCGAAGTGGTTCCATTATTACAGGTTACGACTATACGCCACTGATCAAGTTCCTCCACGCGCACGTTGGTCAGGCGTGGGATGGGGTATATCAGGAGTGCCTTTCGCGCTTGGACAGCCCCGAACCGATAACCTGGATGGTGGTGAACGTCAATGAGCGGGGACTTGTGGTGAATAGAAACCCCAATGGAAAGATGAGTGAATGGTGTTGTGTGGGTGGTGAAGAGAGCTACTGGTCTGCTTTGTGGGTGGATGACGATGGGATTTTGCAGTTTGTTGACCCTGATTATTCTTGGATTGAGG
>JAFXPL010000092.1 GCA_017527945.1 Bacteroidales bacterium
CGCGTGCGACGTGCAGGAGGGGCAGACATGGATCTCAGTCGATGGTGCGCAGCCCGAGGGAATGTGCGACAGCGCGTGGGAGTCGATGCGGTGGTTCGTGCAGGAACTGGCCGCCGGACGCGGCAACTTCTACGACGGCTGGATGAAGAACCCGCACTCTGCCATGATCAGCTGCAACGACGGCTTCCGGCCGGTGAGCTTCTATATTGAGTTAGCAGTTAGTAGTTAGTAGTTGTAACGAAAAGTCCCCATATATTGAAATCGCTTCTCTGAGTAGCCCCGGAGGGGCAAGAGCTCGGTAGCCAGGGTAAGGCCGCAACCTTGGGATTAATGGACAAATTAATAAACAAACAACCGACAATGGACAGAATTCTGTTCCCGAAAAAGATAGCGATGACGGCGCTCCTGTCGTGCGCCCTGCTCCTGACCTCCTGCTACAGCGGCAGCAAGTTGGTGGGCGGCAGTGTCAAGGCCGTTTCGGACAGCCTTTGGGCGTACAGCAACCGACATCCCGACGGCTTCACAATGGATGTCACCACGATGACGGAGCCCTCTGAGGGCGTTGTCGTGGCATACGCCGCCACGCAGGGCTGCCACTCCCGCAAACAGCTCGGCAGGGTGGTACGCCACGCAATCCGCCACGACGGTTACGTGGGCGGCTGGCTCGACACCACCGACAGCCTCTACTACTTCGACAGCTCCCGCCTCTTCCCCGAGGATTCCCTCGCCGCCGCCATCCGCTTCGGCATCGAGAACGGACAGATCGCGGTTTTCATTCTCTCGGAAGGACGCGAGGTACGGCTGAAATGACTCACCGAAAACAGTGTGATTTTCCGCGTATCATGGGATTGGCGCGTAAAAAGCTTTCCTATTTCGTTGTCAGTTTTGAGGGAAGAATCCGGTCCACTATCACTGTGTCGTCCTCGATGTGAAAGATATAGACCCAACGTTTGTTGTGCGACACCATGCGGCGGGCATGAGGGTGATAACGCCGAATATCTGCGTAGTGGCTGGGAGGATACAAGTCTGCCAATATAGACAGGGAATTCACTTCGTTAATCATGTTTTGATGATATTTCTGCGCACCCTCAATAGACATGACTTTGCGCAGAAAAAGGGCCAAGTTCATCATATCAGCATCTGCTGCGGCATTGATTTTGATGTTATATGTTTTCATAGAGCCCCTCCACGATGTACCAAAGTTTCCCGAAATACTCTTCCACTGTCATAAGCTCCTTGTTGCCGAACTTTTCGTCGGCTTCCGCTTTCAATTTGGCATAACAGGTGTCAAACCCTTCCGGCTTGTCGCCCAAGGATTCAGATGACAGATTGGGAATGATAACATCGTTACTGTTGGCGGCCGTTGGACCGTAAGAGGCAACGGGTTCTTCCGCTTCGGGCAGAGGCTTTTCTTTGGATTTGTACTTTTTTGTCTTCATTTTGAATATTAAAATTTAGAGCGCAAAAATACAAAAATTTCGGAAATGTCAGAGGCTGGCCACTTTTTTTGAGGCGATAAAAATTCCGCGCTGTTCAGTGCGATACGTGGAGATAAAATAATCCTCCGCGTATCACTCGTATCGGCGCGTATCACGAAAAAAGTGCGTTCCTGCTAAAACCGAAAAATCTCTATCAATACTTGTCTTTGTGCTGCCAGACGACCTGGCCGTGGTGGTTGATGTATCCGGAGCGCCTGTCTTTCGGGTCGTTGCTCAGAATCACGTATGCGAGTCCACCGTAAAAATGGTCCGCGTCAACGTATTGCGGCGGAATGACCCACTCACCCTTTTTGTTGATATAACCCCATCTGTCTGTACTGTCACCGGTTTGGACAACTAGTGCCAGCCCGTCGGAGAAATGCATGGGGTAGTACTCCGGCTCCAGCGTAAATACCACAGTTCCCGTTGAATCAATGAAGCCGTAACGGTCGCCGATCTTCACGGCGGCGAGCCCTTCGTTGAATGCATCCCTATCGTCGAATTTCTGCGCTGTGATGACTTTTCCATTGCTGCCGATCAGGCTCCATTTTTCGTCACTCTTCGTCCTTACCCATACGAGGTCACCAACCCATGCACGGCAGGCATAATCATATTTCGGCGGCACAATCCAATGCCCGTCAACGCTGATGATTCCCCAAAGACTGTCCGTTTCTACCAAAGCCGCGTTTTTGTTGAGGAATCGCGGTGGAGACTTGAATTGTGGTGTGAAAATGTATTCGCCATTCGCATCAATGGCACCCCATAATTCTTCCTCTCCTTCGTTAAATTTACATGTGCTTCCTTCCGCAACACCATCCTGAAATGGCCATGCAAAGCAGAATTTCTCTTCCCAAAGGATTTTCCCACAAGTGTTTATGTATAGATTTTGATATTTGTTTTGGAAATATCCCCCCACTACGGTAATGGTATCAAAGAAATGATCCCCCTCTTCAAACTGGGGCTCAATGGCCATGGTGCCGTCCTGCCGGATGTAGCCGGTTTTGCCCTTGACAATGACCTTGGCGAGTCCATTGTGGAAATAACCGGCGTATTCAAACTGTGGGCGGACGACCCATTCGCCTTTCGTGTTGATGAAACCCCACTTCCGTCCCTTGGCTGCGGGAACCGGTTCGGACTTGAGATCAAAGTATGGAACTCCGATTTGGCTAAAGCTCGGCCGGCAGATGACGTTTCCGGTGGTGTCCATCAGTCCGTAACGCACGTGATTGCCGTCTCCCGTCCAGAAATAGTGCACGGTTCCATCGTACACTGAATCCGTCTGCGCGTTCAGGTGTATGCATAAACTGCAGATTGTCAATGGTATGAGGAGTCGCAATATTCGAAGGTTTATCATAATGATTCCATATTTCGGTTGCAAAAGTAGTCATTATTTATATATATGATGCAAAAATTCCGAATGGTTACAGTTTGTTGAAAAAAATATCTCCGCGTATCACGCGTATCTTTGCGTAAAAAATCCCTTTCCTATTTCGTTATCAGTTTCGAAGGAAGAATCCGGTCAACCATCACTGTGTCGTCCTCAATGTGAAAGATATAGACCCAACGTTTATTGTGTGACACCATGCGGCGGGCATGGGGATGATAACGGCGGATGTCTGCATAGTGGCTGGGAGGATATATGTCTGCCAAAATAGATAAGGAAAGAACTTCATTTGTTATCATATCAATATAACGATTTGCCCCATCGCGCGACATTACAGAGATGAGGAAACCGAACATATCTCTTAAATCGGATTCTGCCGATTTGTCAATCCTGACCTTGTATGTCGTCATAATAGGCGTTTACCATGTAACGAAGTTTCCCGAAATACTCTTCCACTGTCATAAGCTCCTTGTTGCCGAACTTTTCATCGGCTTCCGCTTTCAACTGGGCATAGCAGGCATCAAACCCTTCCGGCTTGTCGCCCAAGGATTCAGATGACAGATTGGGAATGATAACATCGTTACTGTTGGCGGCCGTTGGACCGTAAGAGGCAACGGGTTCTTCCGCTTTGGGCAGAGGCTTTTCTTTGGATTTGTACTTTTTTGTCTTCATTTTGAATATTAAAATTTAGAGCGCAAAAATACAAAAATTTCGGAAATGTCAGAGGCTGGCCACTTTTTTTGAGGCGA
>JAFXPL010000093.1 GCA_017527945.1 Bacteroidales bacterium
ATTTCATGATTGCCATCGCTAAAGAGGGCAGTGTGACACAAATCACATCAGCGGAATTTTTAAGAAAATACAAAATTGGAACCCCTTCAACCGCCCGCAAACAAACTGACTCTCTGTGTGAAAAGGGTCTGCTGAATGCCGAGACCTCTCTCCACAGCACCGAATACTCGGTCAACGACGTTTTCTTTTCGCATTGGTTAGAACGACTTTGACATTTTTGAATTATGCTCACCTACATCTCCAACACCGACCACTCCAACCTCGTCCTCTCCCGAGTGGCCTCCGTCAGGAGGTCGCTGTGGATCGGCACCGCCGACATCAAAGACCTCCACGTGAGGGTGGGGGAGGGCACGCTGCCGTTCCTCGCCGTGCTGGCGCAGCTGGTGCGCAAGGGCGTGGAGGTGCGCCTCATCCACGCCAAGGAACCCGGACCGGCCTTCCGCGAGGACTTCGACAAATACCCGTCGTTGACGAAAGGGTTGGAGCGGGTGCTCTGCCCGCGGGTCCACTTTAAGATGCTGGTCTTCGACGGCAGCGTGGTCTATTTCGGCAGCGCGAACCTCACCGGCGCAGGCATCGGGATGAAGGGGGCCAACACCCGCAACTTCGAGGCGGGTATCCTTACCGACGAACCCGAGCTGGTGCGCCAAGCCATGCAACAGTTCGACGAGGTCTGGATGGGACTGCACTGCACGAAATGCCTGCGGCGGAAGTTCTGCGGGGACCCGATAGCGTGACGCATGCGGTTATGCGCAAAACCAAGCATAACTGGCAAAAATAAAAATCAAACAAAACAAAATAAAAAAAATTATTATATTTGCCGCATCACCCATTAAAAACAAAAGGTTATGAAAGACATTGAAGAACAAATTGTTATCTATCAGACCGAAGACGGCAATACAGCAATTGATGTGCGTTTGGAGAACGAAACCGTTTGGCTTTCACAAGCCCAAATGGCCAATTTGTTTCAGAAAGACCAGTCGGTTATTGCCCGACACATCAACAATGTGTTCAAGGAGGGAGAACTCGACAAGAACAGTAATATGCAAATTTTGCATAATACTTTTTCAAAGTACAAACCTACAACGCCAAGCAGGCCATCGCGGCGTTGCGGGAGAAGTTCGGCGGCAGCCCCCTCTTCGGCAACGAGAAGGACGGCTCTTTCAAGAGCTCCATCGGGCAAATATACCAGACGTTTGATGGCAACGACCTCTATCCCAGTGTGGAGGAGAAGGCGGCGATGCTGCTTTATTTGGTCACCAAGAACCACTCGTTCAGCGACGGCAACAAGCGCATCGCCGCCACGCTGTTCCTCTGGTTCCTCAACAACAACGGCATCCTTTACGCCCCCGATGGCCGAAAGCGCATCGCCGACAACACCCTCGTGGCACTCACGCTGATGATTGCCGAGAGCAAGCCGGAAGAAAAGGACGTAATGGTAAAGGTGGTGGTGAATCTGATCAACCAGAAGAATTGATACGGATGCGTGCATCGGGATGAAATCCGACCATAAGTGCACGAGACTGAATATTTTACTATGCCACACTCTTGCACCCCTTTGCGCTATCTTTGCCGCCGTGTCTGCTAATAGCATATTCCTATAGGATAGGCCGGCAAACACTATTTTTGCCAAAAAATTCAAGAGTATGACAATCGAAAAGAACCAACGCGCCCTGGCCCAACTGTCCGCCCTCTACCGGCCCGGCACGCTCAACCTCATCGGCGGACGCCCTGGGATGGGCAAGACCACCCTCGCATTCCAACTTGCAACGGAAGCCCAGCTACCCACCGCGTATTTCTCGCTCAAAATGAAACGCGAACAACTCCTTCTGCGCCACTCCACCGGCCAATGCCCAGAATGGATTCATATTGACGACACGGCAACATTGATGGTGGATTCTGTCCGGGAGAAAGTGCGCCAACTGCGGGAAACGCACGACATCCGCTGGGTCATTATCGACTACCTGCAGCTGATGGTTTCCCCAGTACCAAACACAGACCGTGGAACCGAACTCACCGCCATCCTCGAAGAGCTGAAGGCGATGGCCGTGGAACTGCAGGTGGCGGTCATCGCGCTCACGCAGCTGATGCGCACGGTGATGCTACACGACGACTATCGCCCCATCCTGCAAGACGTGCACGATTGGGAGCGCATCGGACAATGGGTGGATGACGTGCGCTTGCTCCACCGCGACGATTATTACAACATCAGGGACGGCAAACGGGACACGCTGGAGATATCGGCGACAGAATGCCAGAACGGAGATGTTGGAAACCTTCAACTGACTTGTTTTATGCGGAGCACTGCGTTGAACATCATTCTTATCATACGGGAAATGTCTGACACGGACACACTCCGCAAAATGCTCGCTGCCAACGAAAAGGAAATCCTCCGCGTGGCCAAACCATTCAACGGCGACCTGGACTGGGACACGCCCACTGAGGAAGTGCTCGACCGACTGTCGGAAGAGCGCGCCTGCATCCTCAACCGGATGTTCGAGCTGCACTGCACCGAGGCCGAGGTACTCCGCTTCGAATATGTGAACGAGGCTCTGCTGAAGATGATGAACCGCTTCCACGAAGAGCAACAACAGCTTCGACAGCAGCTGGATATGCTTCCCGACATCGGCGAGCACAGTGCCAACCGTTTCCATCTGATCGGGGAAATCAACTACTGCCACGACTATGAGGACCCGAAGCTCTTCCCGATGGAGGAGGATGCATTCTACGGTTCGCACTGGAACGAGATGCTGTGGGCGGTGTCGTCACTCTCGCGGATGGATGCGCACACGATCCACAACGGCGAATCCAACTACCTCGACGACGGCCAGACCTGGGCGGAGGGGCCGCTGCGCATTCCGCAGTTCGAGCACATCTGCGTCTGCTACCTCGTCCACGCCCTCTGCACGCACCTTCATTACAGCATCCCCGACCTCCTTCGGATGACCACCTACACCTGCGAGCGCTCGATGTGGGAGATGTCTAAAGCGGAGATATGAGAGGTGCGGAATACCACGAATCAGTGCAATAGAGCGCCAAGCGATGAAGCAGTTCGACGAGATCTGGACGTGACTGTACTACGATTTTTCCTATCTTTGCCGCCGTTTTTTTATTCTTGAATGTAATATCTAAGGTTCCCTGTTCCCTGTTCACTATTCACTAATCGCCAATGACCGACTTTGCAGCCATAGATTTCGAGACCGCCAACGGGCACCGCAGCAGCGTGTGCAGCGTGGGCGTGGTGGTGGTGCGCGGCGGTGTCATCACCGACACGTTCTATTCGCTCATCCATCCCGAACCCGACTACTACGCCTGGTTCTGTCAGGAGGTGCACGGACTCTCGCATGAGGACACCGACAACGCGCCCATATTCCCCGTCGTGTGGCGACAGATCGAGCCGCTCATCGCCGGACTGCCCCTCGTGGCACACAACAGCCCCTTTGACGAGAGCTGCCTCAGGGCCGTGTTCCGCGTCTATCAGATGGACTATCCTGATTACCAGTTCTTTTGCACCTGCCGGGCTTCGCGCCGCCATTTCGGTCGCCGTCTCCCCAACCACCAGCTGCACACCGTCGCCGAGGCCTGCGGCTGCCCGATGACCAACCACCACCACGCGTTGGCCGACGCGGAGGCCTGCGCGAAAATCGCGATACAACTGCTGTAGTGACGTTCCCTGAAACGTCTCTATAGGGCATATCACACCCCTTTCCGAATCTTCAACCTACTGTTTCTCGTTCCTCAGTCCGACTTTCCCCCGAGTCGCCGTTTCAGTTCCGCATTTTTCTCTTCCAGTCGGACGACCCTTTCCTCGTCAGCACCGCGTTTCACCGAATGTTTGAATTTCAACATCGCGAGATTCAGCTCGAAGGAGGTCTCGCTGCTCTGGACCGGCAGCACGTCTGTTATCAGATCCTCCATTAACTGCCCACCGCGCTGAAGCAACGTTTTCTGCTCCACGGAGTTCTCTTCCTGCTGGGAAATTTCCGCCATCACCCGCGACAACTCCCTCAACTTCGCGTACGCTTCCACGATGGCTATAGTGGTTTCCACCGCCTTCGGGCTCTTCAAAATCGTGGCCAGCATATAGAGGCCTTTCTCGGTGAAAGCCTTGGGAGGGTATTTGGAATGTTGGCCTCGACCCGCTTTCTTTAAGGTCGAAATTTTCGACCTTAAAGCCGGGACCTCTTCTTCAGACAATTCCCAAACATAACCTTTAGGGAATTTCTCCGGATTGTTGCTTACAGCCTCATTAACACGCTTCGTTTCCACACCGTAGAGATCGGCCACGTCGGAGTCCAAAATCACCTGCTGGTTCCGCAGGGTGATCATCTTGTTCTCAACTTCTATGATATTCGTCATAACACTTTATTTTGATGATTAGAAACTATGTTTAACTACACGGCAAATATACAACAACAAAAGGCATTTGTCAAGGGCTTCGTGAGATTTTTTTTTGGTGTTGACAGTCAAGAAAATACCAAAAAACTTAACTAATAAATTTTGTAATTGTTAAATTTCGAAATAGGTTTTTCGGGGGATTTAGCAGGACGAGACGCAAATTCGGGAACTTATTGACAATGAATTCAACCAAGTGATTTTCGCAGTGGATACTCAGGGATACACAAAGCAGGATAAAATAGAGGTGATGAAAAATATTATCGCCGACATCGAAAAATGCATCGGTATTATCGAGAAGGAC
>JAFXPL010000094.1 GCA_017527945.1 Bacteroidales bacterium
ACTTCTTGAGGTCTTCGTCGAACTGCTCTCGCGATCTCTTGAGGTCTTCGTCGAACTTGCGGTGTCGTTCCTCTGCTTTGGCATCGAGTTCCGCCTGCCTTTGGTTGAACTCTTCGCGCGACTTCTTGAGGTCGGCCTCGAACTGCACGGCGTGGTTGAACATGAATTCGCGCAGTTTGCGCATGTCCTGCTCGTGCTCCCGGTGGGCGCGGTCGTGCTCCTCGCGGGAAGTGTCCCAGTAAGTTTCGCGTTGGAGTTGCTTTTCTCCTTCTTCCCGGAGTTTCTTTTTCATCTCTCTGATTGTTTGTTCGTTTCTGATGATGCGTGCGGTGTTTTCGAGCACCATCTGTCGCAGCTGCGGCATTTCGGGTATGAGGATTTCGTTTCCCATAATTGGTGGATTATATTTTGTTGATGATATTTGATGAGCCTCGGTCCAACGTGTGGCGAGGTTCACGCGGCAAAGATAAATAAATTTCATATAGTTGTCAACAATATTGAAATTTTTTTCTTGTATTGATTCTCAATGTGTTGAAAACTATGTTGTTAAAAATTAATAAATGATTGTCATACTGTTGTCTCGTTTTTCTCTGGTTTTCTATAGAATGTAGAATGAAGAATAGAGGGCACGGCGGGGTGCCGCGGCCTTTTTCAGTTCGCCCGACATGGGCATAATCCAACGGGTGGAAGTCCTGAGCGCGGCCTTATAGCGGCAGGCGCGCAGCCAAAAGCCGCGCAGCCCATGTCGCGCAGCCGGTCTCTGCCGGACACTGCTCAGCGCCTCTGAGAGGAAACGTCTTGCATGAGCGCCAAAATCTCGCCCTCCGTCAACCCGGAGATTTTCGCCACTGTTGCCGGTTCCAGGCCTTCGGCGAGCATGTTGCGGGCGAGCTGGCGTTTCTCTACCTCGCGGCCTTCCTCACGGCCTTCCTCACGACCCTGCTGTATCCCTTGTTGCATTCCCTGTTCTATTCCCATCTGTATCCCTATCTGTATTCCTTCCTCTTTCGCCTCCGCACGCTCGCATTCCACCATTTCGTGCACGCTGGGGTAGTCCATCAGGCTCTTGACGTAATCCTGTTTTTCCATATTCGTGAAATTTGAGATTTGACATTCCTCGTAGAAACGCATCTGCATGGGTGTCAGGGCGTTAACATCCTCCTGCTGCATGTAGACCACGTTGGTGAACATGTAGAGGATGAGGTTGCGCTCGTCGCTCATGTCGAGCGTCTCCAATTGCGCGGCAAATTTACTCAATTCAACGAAATAATAAACAATGTTTTTTGTAAAAATATCATTGTCGTCGTCTTTGTGGTAAACCCTTGAGAAGAAACGCTTCTTGCCTTTGAACTCTGGCATGTCGTAACTCATTATGTTAAAGGAATATATCTTCGGGACCCGCTCGTAGTATTTGTCCTTCTTGTCCATGTTCTGCACGGTGGCGAGGCTGGTGTAGACCCGCAGCCTGTCGGCGTAGTTCGCCTGCTTGCCGTTCTGCATCTCCACGATGAAGTGCCTGCCGTCCTGGTTTTTGCAGTAGAGGTCGTAGCGGACGAACTTGTCCTCTTTCCGGACTCCGAGCATCTCCGTTGGCAGGTAGGTGATGTCGGTGATTGTTCCGGTGTCGTCGGAAATGAACACGTTCAGGAGGTGCATCAGGATGTCCTTGTTGCGCTCGGAGGCCAGCAGCCGCTTGAACCCGAAGTCGGACAGCGGGTCCATGATTTTCAGGTTGTGCTCCTTGATGTAGGCCTCGGTCTCGCTCAGGCTCGGGAGTCTTCTCTTGTTTCTTTGTTCCGTCACAGACGGTTTGAACTGTTTTGTCTTCTGCTTTTTTTGTCTCTTTGATTTTTTCGACATTGTTTTCGGTTTTGATGAATAATATTTGTGAATTAAGGTCAGAAGGGGCTCCCTGTGGCGCCGCGCACGTCGAGACACACGACTGCGCGTCTCTACGGGAACCCGTTTTCCCGCCTGCAAATATACAACACGGAGATGCCCTTTGTCAAGGGTTTTGGAAAATTTTTATTTCCCTGTCTGTCAAATTGATGCGAAAAACGTCTTAACTAATCGAGGCGGAATAGTTAATTTTCGGGACGGGATTTCGCAGGAATTGAAGCTTGTCCCGTAAAAAGCAACTGACGGTTGCCGCAATTGTGCATGCGGAACCATCGCCTTTGTTGGGTGGTAATTGGCTGCGCCTGTTGTCGTGATAGCCCAATAAATTGTCGTTTTATGTAAGGTGAAGAGGGCGTCGGCGTCGTCCGTCCACTTTTGACGGTCACATGGTCAGCCAACAGCCCTCCGCAAGGCAACCGCACCGAAATCTTCCGCTGCGTGGTGCCAGTCCGTTAGGACTGTGGGGCTCGGTAGCGAATGAGGTTCGGCGGTCGATACGCACGCCGTCAGGTGTGCGGGCTACCAGAAAGAAGAATGCAGGGTAGGGGGGGATTATTTCCGTGTCAGGTCTTGGAGTTCCGCCTCCGTCAACCCGGAGATTTTCGCCACTGTTGCCGGTTCCAGGCCTTCGGCGAGCACGTTGCGGGCGAGGAAGCGTTTGGCGTTAATTTTAGGAATAGATAGCAATAGCCATTGCATCCCGCATCCAACCATCCCCGTTAGGGGATCCATATCTGTAGCAAACGGATGCCGCGCGGGTTTCCAAATCCCCGTTAGGGGATTAATATTCAACGATTTGCAAACACATTGACGGATTTGTTGTGCAACCCCTCACGGGTAGGCTGCTCAAAAAACGGTTTGTTTTTTTTGCCGTCCGTGGGTGGGACAAATATTTGGTGCAGAGTGTTTTTTAACATCTTTTGGTTTAAAAATTTTCATTAATTGTTTTCATTTTGTTTTGGCAATCAGTACCTTTGCGGCACATTAACAATTATTCATTATGACCGACAAAGATACTGAAATCGCCCGTCTCCGCGAGAAGCTCCAGCAGAGCCAGAAGGAGAACAAGTCTCTGAAAGGCAAGCTCAACACCGCCAAAGCAAAGGCAGCAAAAGCCAGGGAGGAGGTGAAATCACTCAAAAAAAAACGTTGTTCGCCACCTCCAATACCGGAGGAGATTATCGAGGAGTTTCTGAACACGTTAGATGGCATCATTTCAAGGAATCCCTGATCAGGTTTTCAGTCCTGCTCCGCACAAGGATTGATGTTGGCGGACGCTCGATCGTCGAAATCATGAACACGTTCAACGAGGTTTACGATGATGTCCTTGGCAAAATCCCCTGCGCGAACACGATAGATAACTGGACCAGAAAGTGCGGCCTTGACACATACAACAAGAACGCGGAGGAGCTTCGCGACCGGGAATACTGCGAAATCATGGACGAAAGCATGATGGTGGGCAGCAACAAGATTGTCCTGACGCTTGCCGCGTCGGCCGAGCATCTTCAGCACCCACTCACCCACGGCGATGTCACGATAATCGGAATTGACACCGCCGAGAGTTTCAACGCGGAGGGAATCCGCCAAGCTGCGGTGAAATCAGCGGAGAGGGTGGGCCACGCCCCCGAGTATGTCATCACCGACAACGCCAAAGCTATGATAAAGGGCGTGTCCGACGCCGGCTACCGGCACCACGCGGACATCACTCACTCGCTCGGTGTGTTTCTGGAGCGCACGTACAGGGACGAGGAAGACTTTAAGGAATATTGCAAACAGATGAGCGAGGCCCAGTTCCAGCACAACATGAAGCGGGTGGCTTACCTCATGCCCCCGAGACAGAGGACTGTCGCCAGGTTCATCAACCTGGACAACTGGGTTGGCTGGAGCCTCAGGGTTCTGAAAGTGTACCACCGCCTGGAAAGTGCTGAAAGGGCGGCACTGAGCTTCGTCCCGGCACACGCCTCCCTTTTGGACGAGCTTTCCGAGGTGATGCATAGCGTCCGCTTCATCGAGAGGGTGTGCAAGCATGAAGGCCTTTCGAAGTCCAGCGCGGACAAATGCGTCAGGTACCTGACGGCGACAATCCTACAGGGTAACGCGAGAATGCGCAGGCTTGGTTTTTTCATCATAAATTATCTTAAGAAAGAGGTGTCGTGGATGAGAGACGACGAGACGCACAACAACTCCTCGGACATCATAGAATCCTCCTTCGGGGTGTTCAAAAGCCGCAAATCACCAAACAAGCTCTACGGAGTGACCTCCATGGTGCTGGTGATGCCCGTATTCGAAAAACTTTCAACGAAGGAGTCTGCAAAGGAGTATAACTTCAAGGAACATCTTGAAAATGTCAAGATGCACGACATCAAACTTTGGAAAAGGACGAATCTGCCAGAGAATCTTGTCTCCAAACGAATCAACACCCTATCACCAGCTGCTGGTTTTTAAAACCATATTTTGAGCAGCCTACCTTATAGCGTCCCGTCTTGTACAAATATTCGGCCCGGATTCTCATCGTCACGTCGGCACATTGCTCGTCGTTGGAAATCAACTTCATATCCACCACTGCTGCCGAGAGCCACTGGTAATTGGCATCCCCGCCCGTGTAAAGCTGCACTTTGCTTCCTTTAGGCTTTAGGGGTAATGAACGAAGATAAGTGGCATAGCTTTTGTCTTGCGGCTCAATTCTCTGGTATCCGAAAGGAGCCGGTACTTCTCCTATACGTTCAGCGTTCCAAGTGTTGCTGGTAATATGTGAGAAGGCCCACCACGCCCAAACACCACCCACAGTTAGCAGGATGGTGGCAGCAATTGAAATAGCAAGTTTCTTGCGGGTTTTGTTTTTCAGTGATTTTTCTTCCATAGGGGAGATTTGGGGTTTGGAGGCGCGATAAAAGTTGCGTTGGAATGCAATATACTGAACGGGGAGTTGCGGGCAGGGGGCCGCTATCGGCTTTCGGTTTGCAGAACCCGTATGATCGTTTCGCGGATATTCCGCATCGCCACCTCCTTGCGCATAGCTTCTTCCATGGTGATGCCGGCAGGGTTGATGCACTCCACGTATGCGAAACCGGCTTGCAGCAGCTGCTCGCGGTCTTTGATACGTCCTGCAATCAGACAGACGGGCACATCGGCTGATTGTTCCAGAATGCCCACGGGGAGCTTGCCCATCAGTGTTTGACGGTCGGAACCGCCCTCGCCAGTGATGACCATGTCGCTGTCTTTGACTATTTCATCGAAATGGATGGTTTCAAGCAACAGCTGGATGCCGGACTTGCATTCAGCCCCCATGTATTGCAGGAAAGCATAACCTAATCCGCCGGCGGCACCTGCCCCCTCCATTGCAGAGCGGTCGTAGCCGAAATGCTTGGCGGAAGCCTCGGCAAAAGCTCTGGCCCGGTTGTCCAACGTGAACACATCTTCCAGGGTGGCTCCCTTCTGCGGGCCGAACACGTGTGCCGCGCCATTCTCGCCGCACAGCGGATTTTTCACGTCGGAAGCGATGGTGAAACGGACATGTTCCAACTCCTGGATGTCATCCCACGTGCCGTTTTTCGTGAAAGCATCCACCAAAGCGCGGATCATCCCGGTGCCTGCGTCGCTG